>JAOTTZ010000326.1 GCA_029864165.1 Burkholderiaceae bacterium | reverse complement strand
ACTTCGACCCCCAGAAAGTCCAGGCCGGGTAGCCGTTGCGCGATGGCCGCAGTTGCGTCACCCATGCCGAAACCGATTTCCAGCACCACCGGCGCTTGGCGCCCAAACACCTCGCTGAAGTTCAGGGCCTGCAGGGAGTAGGGCAGTACGAAGCGCGGCCCCAGTTCGTGCAACGCACGTGCTTGACCTGGCCCGATGCGCCCGGCGCGTAACGCGAAGCTGCGGATGCGTCTCAGCGTGGGCACCGTCTCGGGTTCAATGTTCAATCAACATGCGGGCGGGCGCGGATTGTCAGAAAACCTGCGTGGGTGCTTCTTGATCACGTCGCATTTCGACCTGCCCGATGCGGTAAACCGTTTCGCCCTGTGCTTGCAGCAACGCTGTGGCGCGCTGAACGTTCCCCGCCGCGACGATGAGCACAAGGCCGATGCCGCAATTGAAGGTGCGGTGCATCTCGGCCGGCGGCACGTTACCCTCACGTTGCAGCCAATCGAAAATCTCGGGTTGCGGCCAGCTATCCTTGTGCAGCACGGCCTTGGTCCCCCCGGGTAGACAACGTGGAATGTTCTCCACCAACCCGCCGCCAGTGATGTGCGACATGCCCTTGATTTGCACGTCGCGCATGGCTGCCAGCACGGGCCTGACGTACAGCCGTGTCGGCGCCATCACGCGCTCTCGAAAAGGCAGTCCGTCGAGCGTGGACGGTACATCAATTCCCACCCGGGCGACGATCTTGCGCAGCAGCGAGTAGCCGTTCGAATGGGCGCCGCTGGACGGCAGGCCCAGCACGACGTCACCGGCGACAATGGCACGCCCATCGACAACGCCGGCTTTTTCCACCGCGCCGACGCAGAATCCTGCAAGGTCGTACTCTCCGGGCGGATACATGCCCGGCATCTCGGCTGTCTCGCCGCCGATCAGCGCGCAACCCGATTCTTCACAGCCACGCGCTATGCCGCCGATCACGCGTGCTGCCACGTCCACATCGAGCTCACCGCAAGCGAAATAGTCGAGAAAGAACAGCGGCTCGGCGCCTTGCACCAACACGTCGTTCGCGCTCATCGCTACCAGATCGATGCCCACCGTGTCGTGGGCGTCCCACTCGAAGGCCAACTTGAGTTTGGTGCCGACGCCGTCGGTTCCGCTCACCAATACAGGTTCCTTGTAGCGCTTGGGCACTTCGAACATTGCGCCAAATCCGCCTATGCCAGCCAGCACGCCATCGCGCAGGGTACGACGTGCCAACGGCTTGATGCGCTCGACCAAAGCGTCGCCGGCATCGATATCGACGCCCGCATCTCGGTAGGAAAGGGGGGCTGGTGGCATGAAACGGGCTGCGCTGAACGCGCGCCTTAGAATTTGACCAATTTTACGGGTTGGCTGTCCGAGCCAGCGCCGGCGGCTTGATCAAGGTATCCGATGTGGCGTTGCTGGGGCGACTGCGCGGCAGCGGCGAGTGGTTTCGCTGGATGGTCGAGCAGATGAGCTGTCGCCTGTCGGCGACGAGTCAGGAGGTACTGCCAGGCAAACGAGTGCGCTTGGTCGACGCCAGCGTGGTCTGCGAGCCAGGGGCCACCGGGTCGACTTGGCGCTTGCACTACATGATTGACCTGAGCACTTTGGCGTGCGAGCAACTCCTGGTCACGTCGCCCGAAGAGGGAGAAACTCTGACGCGCCCCCAACGGCCTCGTGCGGATGCATGGCGCGCTACGAGCACCTGCCGATTTACAAAGCGGCGCTGGACCTGACGGTGCACATGGAAAAGGTGGTGGCGGGCTTTGGGTGCTACCACACACGCGCCGGGCAGCGAGTTGCGCGAGGCCAGCCGTGACGTGCTGATGCAGGTACTGCGGGCCAACAATGCCAGCACGCGTGAAGAACGCGCTGTTATTCTCACAAATAGTCCTTGAACTAACAAAGCGCTGGCATGACAATGCGTTTTGACAAGGAGCCGAGCGTGGCTGAACTCAATCGAATCACCCAACAACCCGAAGTGATGGGCGGTAAGGCGTGCATCCGTGGTATGCGCGTTACTGTTGGCATGGTCGTCAGCCAGATTGGCGCTGGCCATAGCGTCGATGAGGTCATCGCCGACTACCCGTACCTGGAGCGCGAGGACATCATGCAGGCCTTGCGCTACGCCGCCTGGCGGGCAGAAGAACGTGAGGTTACGCTGGCCATTGCATGAAGTTGCTCGTCGATATGAACCTGTCGCCGCGCTGGGTCAAAGCGCTGGCCGACGCGGGTATCGAGGCGGCGCACTGGTCAAATATTGGCGCGAACAACGCGCCTGACGCGGAAGTCATGGCTTATGCGCGCGCCCACCACTACGTGGTGCTCACGCACGATCTGGATTTCGGCGCGATCCTCGCCGCCACCCATGGCGAGAAACCCAGTGTCGTGCAAATCCGCGCCGAAAATGCCCGCCCTGAGGTGATCGGCAAGCAAGTCATCACAGCTTTGCGGCAGATGGCCGCTGAGTTGAATGAAGGCGCGTTGCTCACTGTTGATCCGCACCGGGCTCGCGTCAGGGTGTTACCCCTTTACTTGAACAAGATCTAAATACGGCAAGGCAGTCACCGCCACGGTCAGATTTTGTACAGGGGACGGATTGCATAAACAAGGCCATTGAAGACGTCCGATGGGTGCCTCATGACTGCGATATTCAGACTGTGTGTGGGCGGTGGATGACGGCTGAGTTTGCTGTAAGGGCAAGGGCCTGCACGCCGCATTGGCACGTTGTCCGTTAGCTGCGCCAAAAGCTCAAGCGCTCAACGCGAGCTTGTGCAGCAAGGCACGGCGCTGACGACCTGGTGCTTCAATGCCGCCGTGCTCGATACCTTGCAGGCTTGCCTGGCGTCTTACCTGGGGACTTCCCGCTGGCGGCCAGTGGGCGCCGGCTGGCCGCGTTGTGGCGCGCCAAGCCTTGGCTGGAGCAGTTCGACCGCAGCGCTTTGCAGCTGCGCCGTCGTGACCGTTCGCCTGCCGGTGCGGCGGTGTGGAGTGCAGCGGCGAGCACTTGAATCGCTTGGCGACGGTCCCGTTTGATGCGAACGGCCAGCGGCTTGATGCGCTCTATCAGAGCGTCACCGGTGTCTCGGTCGGAAAGACGGCTAGCGGCATGAAAAGGGCTGCGCTGAACGCGCGCCTTAGAATTTGACCAATTTTACGGGGTGAATCTTGCATCCCGCCACTGCTTGTTCTGGCCTTTTGGGGCTGCTTTCGACAATGTCTCCCGCGCAACGCCATACAC
>JAOTTZ010000325.1 GCA_029864165.1 Burkholderiaceae bacterium | reverse complement strand
TCTTGCTCAGCCCTGGAGGTCGTCGAGCTCGTCGACGTTGATCGTCGCGCGGTTGCGGAACATCACCACCAAGATGGCCAAGCCGATCGCCGACTCTGCCGCAGCCACGGTGAGAATGAAGAACACGAATACCTGGCCGGCCATGCGGTCGGCAACGACGGGCAAGTAATGCGAGAAAGCGACAAAGTTCAAGTTGACCGCCAGCAGCATCAACTCGATGGCCATCAGCAGCACGATCAAGTTCTTGCGGTTCAAGAAGATGCCGATGACTGACAGGGCAAACAAAATCGCGCCCAAGGTCAGGTAGTGCCCGAGCGTTACGGTCATGTCTGTGCCTCGCCGGACGTGGGCGGAGGCGCTGCTTCGACCGTAGGTTGCAGGCGCACCAGACGCACGCGGTCGGCCTTCTTCACGCGCACTTGATCGCCGGGGTCCATCGCCTTGGACTCCTTGCGTTCGCGCAAAGTGAGCGCGATGGCTGCGATGATTGCGACCAACAGCAGCACAGCGGCGATCTGCAGCGGGTAGAGGTAGTTGGTGTACATCTCGATGCCGAGCAGTTTGGTGTTGCCGAGTTCGACCTCAGCGCTGCTGGCAGCCGGCGCCTCGCCGAGGCTGAAACCGCCGAGCAAGACGGCGGCCATCTCGAGCGCAATCACGACGCCGATCAAGGCTGCCAGCGGAAAGTGCTGCCAAAAGCTGTTGCGGAGTTCATCTGTATTGATGTCGAGCATCATCACCACGAACAAGAACAACACCATCACGGCGCCGACATAAACGAGCACCAGCGCGATAGCGAGGAATTCCGCTCTGAGCAACATCCAGACGCAGGCGGCGCTGAAGAACGCAAGCACCAGGTACAGGGCAGCGTTGACCGGCGTGCGCGCGGTGATGACCCGAAACGCGGCGAACAGTAGCACCAGCGAAAAAGCGTAGAAAAGTGCGTCGGCGGTAGCCATAGGCCTAGCGATACTTGGCGTCGGCCTTGCGGTCGGCGGCGATTTCAGCTTCGTAGCGGTCACCCACGGCCAGCAGCATGTCTTTGGTGAAGTAAAGATCGCCGCGTTGCTCACCGTGGTACTCGAAGATATTCGTTTCAACGATTGCGTCGACAGGGCAAGCCTCTTCGCAGAAACCGCAAAAAATGCACTTGGTCAAGTCGATGTCGTAGCGCGTGGTGCGCCGCGAACCGTCGTCACGCTGCTCGCTTTCTATCGTGATTGCCACTGCCGGGCAAACGGCTTCGCACAGCTTGCAAGCGATGCAGCGCTCTTCACCGTTTTCGTAGCGGCGCAACGCATGCAAACCGCGAAAGCGTTGACTGAGCGGCGTTTTCTCTTCCGGATACTGCACGGTGATGTGCGGCGACAGGAAATGCCGCCCCGTCAGCGCCAGGCCTTTGACAAGCTCGGTCAGCATGAAGCTCGACAACAAGTCTTTGATGGCAGTCACAGCAGACATCGGCGCTTTCAATCCCAAATGTTGAAGGGCGACTGTATCCACAGTCCCACCACCACCAACCACACCAGTGTCACCGGGATGAAGATCTTCCAACCCAGCCGCATGATTTGGTCGTAGCGAAAACGCGGGAAGGTGGCGCGTATCCATAGGAACATCGTGGCCATCACAAAAGTCTTCAGGCCCAGCCAGATCCAGCCCGGTATCCAATTGAACGGCGCCATATCGATCGGCGGCAACCACCCGCCCAGAAACAAAGTCACCGCGAGTATCGACACCAAAATCATGTTGGCGTACTCGGCCAGGAAGAACATCGCAAAAGACATTCCCGAATACTCGACCATGTGACCGGCGACGATCTCGGACTCACCCTCTACGACGTCGAACGGGTGGCGGTTGGTCTCGGCCAGGCCGGAGATGAAATAAACCAAGAAGATAGGCAACAGCGGCAGCCAGTTCCACGACAGGAAGCCCAAACCCAACTCGGCAAAGTAACCCCGGCCTTGGCCGAGAACGATCTCGGTCATGTTCAAGCTGCCGCTGACCATCAGCACAACGACCAGGGCAAAGCCCATGGCAATCTCGTAGCTCACCATCTGCGCCGAAGCACGCAGGGCGCCGAGAAATGCGTACTTCGAGTTCGACGCCCAGCCGGCAATGATCACCCCGTACACCTCCATCGAGGTGATGGCCATCAGGAACAGCAAGCCGGCATTGATATTGGCCAGCGCGACCTCGGGGCCGAAGGGAATCACCACCCAGGCAGCCAGCGCCGGCATGATGGTCATCACCGGCCCAAGCAGAAACAAGGGGCGATTCGCCGCCGACGGCAGGATGATCTCTTTGAAGAGCAGCTTGACGGCGTCGGCTATCGGCGTCAGCAAGCCCCAAGGGCCCACACGGTTCGGGCCAGGGCGAATTTGCGTCCAGCCTATCGCCTTGCGCTCCCACAGCGTCAGATAGGCGACGCACCCCATCAAGGGCAACACCAGTGCAATGATTTTGACCAGCGTCCACGCGATGGGCCACAGGCCACCGAACAGGGCGCTACCTTGGGTGGTGACGGTCTCCAACATGCTTAGACCTTCTCGACTTCAAGTGGGCCGAACATCGCGCCCAGGCCGGCCGTGTCGGCATGCCCGGCTGGAATGCGGACGACGCCTGCCGCCAGCTTGGTGTTGACGCGTACCGGCAGCACAGCCTGCGCCGAGCCTTGCGATACGCGCACCTTGCCACCTGGAGCCAACCCGAGTCGCTGCCACAGTTCGGGCGCAACCTCGGCAACGGGAGCCTTGGCGTCGGCTGTCAACTGCAGGGCAGCCGCACGGCGCACCAGCGCATCGGTCGAATAAATCGGCACATCGGCAACGCGTTCCAAGCTTGCTGCCGCCACCGCGGGGACACTCAAGGCAGCGTGGCTGGCGTTGCTCAGACGGTTGGGCAGCGTGGACACGTCGCCTAGCGCCTCGGCAAGCACTTCTTGCGAAGTCTCGAAGTCAAAGCCCTTGAGGCCCAGCAAGTTGCCCAAAACGCGCAGTACTTTCCACGCCGGGCGTGTGTCGGCCAGCGCCTTGACGACACCGTGAAAACTTTGCACCCGGCCTTCGGCATTGACAAAAGTGCCCGATGTTTCGGTAAAGGGCGCTATCGGCAGCATCACGTCGGCCACGTCGGCAGCGGCCGATTTGAAGGCGGTCAGCGCGACCACCATTTCTGCCGAGGCCATCGCCGCGGTGGCTGCACTGGCGTCTGCCGCGTCGAGCTTTGGATCAACGTTGAGCAACAAGCAGGCTTTGAGGGGCA
>JAOTTZ010000324.1 GCA_029864165.1 Burkholderiaceae bacterium | reverse complement strand
TCTGCTGAACAATGGCTGGCGCCAGGGTGACGCGAATACAGCGTGCCAACTCGGCCGGATCGGTGATGGTGGTGGCATGCTCAGCCAGGCTTTCCACGATGGAGCGCATATCGCGGATATGCACACCCTCTTCCAGCAACAGCTGGAGTATCTTTTGCAGGCTGGAGATCGCGACCATCTTGGGCACCACGTCTTCAATCAGTTTCGGCGCCAGCTTGGTCACATGGTCGACCAGTTGCTGGGTCTCTACCCGGCCTAGCAGTTTGGCGGCCTGGATTTGCATCAAGTGTGAGAGATGCGTCGCAACCACGGTCGAGCAATCAACAACCGTAAAGCCGCTCATTTGGGCCGACTCGCGTTGGCGCTCCTCCACCCAGACGGCGGGCAAGCCAAACGCCGGGTCCTGCGTGGCGGTACCGATCAATTGTTGGTTCGCACCGCCAGGGTTGATCGCCAGCAGCATGCCGGGAAAGGCTTCGCCCTCGCCGACCACCGCGCCGCGCAGGGTGATTCTGTACGCGCTGGGCTTGAGCTCCAAGTTGTCGCGGATATGCACTGGCGGCGGCAGAAAGCCCACCTCCTGCGCAAACTTGCGTCGTACCCCTTTGATGCGCCCCAGCAGGTCGCCCTGTCGCGCCTTGTCCACTAGCGCTATCAGGCGGTAGCCCACCTCCAGGCCCAGCGTATCGACCGGCTGCAGATCATCCCAGCTTGCCTCCGCATTGGGCTCTTGCACCAGTTCCATGGATATAGGCTTATCCTTGGCACGCTCTTTGCTGCCACGCATCCAGTGGGCGAACCAAGCCAGACCGGCTGCAATGAGCAAGAACACGAGGTGCGGCATACCCGGTATCACTCCCAGCAAGCCGATCACGCCCGCCGTCACAGCCAGCGCACGCGGCGAGTCGAACATCTGGCGCCCAATCTGAGCACCGAGGTCATGTTCTTTGCCCACCCGTGAGACCACCATCGCAGCCGACACAGAGATCAACAAACCTGGGATCTGTGCCACAAGCGCATCACCCACCGCCAACAGAATATAGCTGCTGGCTGCAGCCGAGGCCGTCAAATCGTGCTGTGCCATACCCACCACAAGGCCGCCGACGATGTTGATCGCTAGGATCAGCATCCCGGCCAGCGCGTCACCGCGAACGAACTTGCTTGCGCCGTCCATCGAGCCAAAAAACTCGGCCTCATCACCCACTTCGGCACGGCGGCGTTTGGCCTCTTTCTCGTCGATCAGCCCGGCGTTCAAATCGGCGTCGATGGCCATTTGTTTACCGGGCATAGCGTCCAAGGTGAAGCGCGCCCCCACCTCGGCGATGCGCTCGGCGCCTTTGGTAACGACCACAAAATTGATCACCACCAGGATCGCGAACACGATCAGCCCGACCGCGAAGTTACCGCCGATCAGAAAGTGCCCAAACGACTCGATCACCCGGCCCGCTGCGGCAGTGCCTGTGTGCCCTTCTAGCAGCACGACGCGGGTCGAGGCGACGTTCAACGACAGGCGTAGCAACGTGGTCAGCAGAATCACCGTCGGAAAAACTGAAAACTCGAGCGGCCGCACTATGTACGCCGCCATCAGCATCACCATCAACGCTATGGCGATGTTGAAGGTGAACAGCACATCGAGCGCAAATGGCGGCAGCGGCAGCACCATCATCGACAACACCATGATGATGAGAATCGGGGCCAGCAGCGCCTTGATTGCCGTGGCGTTCGGCCCCAGCCACGCTTGCACGCGTTGCATCAAAATGTTCATAGGGCGGCCGACGCAAACTTATGCTGCGGGTCTAGCTCGGGCGGCACGGGCAGGTCCACTGGTGCTGGCGGCATCGGTACCGATCCTTTGAGCGCTGCGCGCAATTGGTAAACGTAAGCCAACACCTGCGCCACGGCAGCAAAAAGGGCGGCTGGAATCTCGCTTTCAAGTTCGGTATGCGCGTAAAGCGCTCGCGCGAGAACGGGGGCCTGCAGTATGGGTACCTGGGCGGTGTTGGCGGCATCGCGAATTCGCAGCGCAAGCAAGTCGGCACCTTTGGCGACAACCCGCGGTGCGCGCATACGGGATTCGTCGTACTTCAACGCAACCGCGTAGTGGGTCGGGTTCATCACCACCAAGTCGGCCGTGGGAACGGCCGCCATCATGCGGCGCTGGGCCCGCTCGCGCATACGGGCACGCACTTTAGCCTTGACCTCAACGTTGCCGTAGCTTTCTTTGTGCTCCTGCTTCATCTCCTGGTAACTCATCTTCAACCTATCCCGGTGTTGCCGGCGCTGCAGCGGCACGTCGACCAGCGCAAACGCAGCCAACACCAGCAGCAGCAACAACAAACCACCCACCACCGTCTGGCCGGCCTGTACCAGGGCAGCCGGCAGCGGCAACGACAGCACGCCGGTGAACGCGTCGAAGTGCGAACGCATATAGAGCGCCCCAACCCCCCCCAGCAACAGCGCCAACACACTCGCCTTGATGGTATTGACGAGTTGCTGCTTCGAAAGCAACCGGGGCAGGCCTGTCAACGGGTTCATTGCGCTGAACTTCGGCACCATGGGCTTCTTGGACCAGACCCAGCCACCGCAAGCAGCAGCACCCGAGACGGCCACCAGCATCATCAGCGCGCCCAATGGCAGGCAAGCCCATACCAGTGTTTGCGCAAGCTCGGCCAGCCGTTCGCCCATGAATCCCGGCTCGGTCGCGTCCTTGTTGGTGAAGCGCAAAGCATGCGCCAGCAGCTTTGCCATGGCGTCGAGCCACTGCGGTGCCAGCACGACCAACACCGCGCCACCCACCGTCATCGCCCCAAAGTGCCCGAGGTCGCGTGAACGCGCAACTTGACCGTCGGCACGCGCCTTGTCTAGTTTGCGTTGTGAGGCTGGGAGCCTGCGGTCTTGTGCGTCTTGATCGGCCATGGCGCTTGAGTGACCCATAAAGTGGGCCCTGTCATTGTTTCAATGGCACGGTCGAGCTTGAGCAAGAAAAGAGGGCGAATGGCCCGCTTGTTTGCAGCCACGCCGCCGATCAGGTTTCAAACGACAGCGCACCACACCGTGCCAAGGGGCTTAACAGTCCAGCCGCCAATGTTGATGGCGACGTAATCGATTTGACGACCTATACACCGGCGGCGCACTGAAACCCGGCTGCGCCCAAAACCCGCGCCTTTGGCCCCGTAGCGTTGTTGCAAATCCTCGCAATAGCTTTGGCTATTGCTGTGGTTTGCGCCTAGCTACAGGCCCAAACGCATCGGTTTTATAAGTACCGCATAGCGTGCAACACTACA
>JAOTTZ010000323.1 GCA_029864165.1 Burkholderiaceae bacterium | reverse complement strand
GCAATCATTGCGCACCAAGTTCTTTTGTGCCAGGGCGTTTGTCATTCGGCCCATTCGTAAAGTTATCGACGCAGTTTCGACAAAATAAAGCGGCTTTATGCATTGTGCAGCAGCCTGTCTGCGAGCGCGATGTCTGCCGGCCAGGTCGGCTTGAAGTTTTCGAGCTCGCCGGCCACCAGCTTGGGGGCGTGCCCCATCGCTTCCATGGCGCCGGCTTCGTCGGTCACTGCAACGCCGGCATGAGCCAAGGCTTGGCGCAGCATGGTCAGTCGGAACATCTGCGGCGTCTGCGCCACCCACTTGCCGGCTCGATCCAGCGTCACATGCACCCGCCCATCACGCTCTTCTTTCAGGGTATCGGAGACGGGCACGGCCAACAGTCCGCCCACTGCGTCGTTCGAACAAGCGTCGATCAGCCGATTCACCCATTCAGGGCGAATCAGGCAGCGTACTGCGTCGTGCACAAGCACCCAATCGTTTGCCTGCACGCCGCGCAGTGCCAATTCGGCCAAGCCGTTGGCGACTGTCTCGGCCCGCGTCGCGCCGCCACAGCGGGCGAGCCATGCATGTTGCCCCACGAACTCAGGTGCCAGCGCCTCAAACTGGTCATCACCGGGCGACAGCACGACCAGCGTGGCCGCAAGACGCGGCACACGGCCAAGCGCTTGCAGTGTGTGCGCCACCATGGCGCGGCCCGCGATGGGCAGATATTGCTTGGGCACATCCGCACCGGCGCGCGACCCCACGCCAGCGCATGGCACGAGCGCATAACAGCGAGGGCGGGGGGCATGCGTCACAGGGGTTTACCAAGATCGACCCGGCGGTTACGCGCTGGCGCGTGGGCCACCGCCAGCGACCAGCGTCCGCGCCTTCAGGGGTTGCTGTGCGTGGCGCGCCATGACTTTGTCGCCGCATCCCCGGTAATCTGGTTCACGCTGCCTCGTCTCGGACTTGTGGCTCGCCACACGCGCGGCCACGGCCGCTGTGCTTGGCGCGGTAGAGCTGCGCGTCGGCTTGACGCACCAGGCTGATCGGGTCGCCTAGCCTGCCGGGCGGCTTTTCGGCCACGCCCAGGCTGATGGTGACCACCGAACCGACGGCGGAGCCCGCGTGCGCAATCTGCAAGTTGCGCACTTGGCGCTCCATTGTCTGCGCTAGCGCCATGGCGCCTGCAAAGTCGGTCTCCGGCAGTAGGCAGGCGAACTCTTCGCCGCCGAAGCGTGCCAACAGATCGCCTGGGCGGCGCAGGCAGGCTTGCAAACCCTCGGCGACTTGCCTCAGACAGTCGTCGCCCCCTTGATGGCCATAGTGGTCGTTGTAGCGCTTGAAGTGGTCAATGTCGATCATCAACACGCACAACGGTGACCCGTTGCGTGCTGAGATTCGGTATTCGGCCTCCAGCCGACTGTCAAAGTGGCGTCGATTGAACACACCCGTGAGACCGTCGACGAAGACCCATTGCCGTAGCAGGTCTGACTGGAACTTCAACGCGAGGTGGGTTTTCACTCGGGCGCGCGCTACGCGGGGGTTGAAGGGCTTGGCAATGAAGTCAACCGCGCCGGCATCCAGGCCACGCGTTTCGTTGTCGGCATCGTCATGGCTAGTGACGAAGATCACTGGTATATCGCGTGTTCCACTATCAGCCTTTAGACGAGCACACACTTCATAGCCGTCCATATCGGGCATCACGACGTCGAGCAGCACCAGGTCAGGCGGGTTGTCTTTGCAAACGGCAAGCGCCCGCTCACCACTGGTCGCCATGAACACCTGATGATCCGGCGAGAAGGTACGGTAAAGCGCTTCGATGTTGCTCGGCTGGTCGTCGACCACCAGTAACTTTGGGTGCCGCTGTTGCTCCAACGCCAGCAGCGGCGTAAAGCCGCTATCGCTTTCAATCACGGCAGCTCTGAGTTTGCAAAGGTCCGTTGCAGGGCTTGACAATGCGCCAAGGCTTGCTGAAAGTCTAGCATCGACATGGCTTCGTCCAGCGGCTGCGCGCATTTTCCCAACAGCGCCGTGTACGTGGGTTGCAACCGTGCGTAAACGTCGACGGCGCGCATGTCCGAGTTTCCCAGCAAGCCGGTCAATTCGTCAAGCAACGGTCCCAGTTCAGCGCCATTGGATAGGTCGCTGCTTACAGGAGCGGGATCCATGCTGGCGCTTGCTGTCAAGCGCTCAACCGTCCGCGCAATGTCTGCGGACGCAACACGCGCCGCGTGGCGAACGTCGGCGATCAATCGGTTGTGCAGTTCGGCGCCCGGTGCATCGCTCAGACTGAGCTCAGCTTCTTGAGCCAGGACGGCCAGCCGCTTGAGACCCAGTGTCCCCGCTACACCCTTGATCGTGTGCATCAACCGGCGTGCCTCTAGGCATTGGCCCTGTTGCAAATGCGTGGCCAACTGCTCCGGTACCGCTGCGAGGTCGCTGAGAAAAGACTCCGCCACGCGCACGTAAACGTCGGTGTTGCCGCCTAATCGATTCAATGGGTCTTGCAAATCTATGCCTGCCCGGATGGCGTCGGTCAACGGCGCTTGCGGCGGGGTTGCGTCACGTGCGGGCAGCGTCGTCGATGGCGCTGCTCTGCCGGTGTGCCGCAACAACGTGGCGATCAACTGCGACAGCTCGAACGGCTTGCCGACATGATCTGCCATGCCTGCGGCCAAACAGGTCTCCCGGTCCGAGCTCATGGCACTGGCCGTCATGGCGATGATGGGTGGCGCGTTACGCATCATCTGGCGCTGAATTTCCGCGGTCGCGGCGTACCCATCCATCACCGGTAGCTGTATATCCATCAAAACGACGTCAAAGGGTGGGTTCGCTGCGACGGCCGCGGCGACAGCCTCTTGCCCGTTGTTGGCCAGTGCTATGTGAGCGCCGGCTTCGGAAAGCAGCGTGCGCGCGACGTGCCGATTGAGTCGGTTGTCGTCGACCACCAGAATCTTCATGCCGCGCAGTGGGCCCTGCTCGGCCCTTTTCGCCCGTTCCATGACCTCCTGCTGCCCGCAGTCTGGGCGTGCGAGCGCGACGGCGTCGAACAGCATGGACGCGGTGGCTGGTTTGACCAGATGGCCGTCCGTCAAGAATCGCCTGTCCTCTCCTGTCCTCAAGTGCGTTTCGTGGCCATGTGCGGTGACCGTGATCATCAGCGGCGAAGGGGCATTGCCTAGCGACTCTTGGACGCGCTGGCAAGTCGCCCACTCTGCCATGCCCGAGTCGACAAAGACCGCACCATAGGGAGTCGCAGCGCCGGTACTGGCCTGCGCCAGCGCGATGGCCTCGGCGCTGCTGG
>JAOTTZ010000322.1 GCA_029864165.1 Burkholderiaceae bacterium | reverse complement strand
ACAACACCAGCAGCAGCGAGCACGATGGCGCCGCGCACGAGGGCCCTATCAAAACGCCTCGGCAGTTGGCGTGGGCGGTGCTATTTGCCTTCGTCGTTCCGATCGCAGTGATCGCGCTGCTGGCCAGCTACGTGGTGGCGGCCTCACGGCCCGCCGCCGGCAGTGATGCGCTGACGGACGAGGCCATTGCAGCGCGCATTCAACCTGTAGGGCGTGTGGAAGTCAAAGACGCTTCGGATCTGGCCAGCCTCAAAACCGGCGAACAGGTGTTTGCCGCTCAGTGCGGCGCGTGTCACACAGCAGGCGTGGCCAACGCGCCCAAGATTGGCGATGCGGCGGCATGGGGCCCACGCATCGCGACAGGCTATGAGGCGCTGTTGAATTCCGCGCTCAAGGGCAAAGGCACCATGGGCGCCCAAGGCGGCGGCGATTTCGGCGATCTTGAAGTGGCCCGCGCCGTGGTGTACATGGCCAACCAGGGCGGCGCCAATTTTGAAGAGCCCAAGCCGCCGCCGGTGGCGGAAAACTCGGCAGCCGCCGACGCCAACAAGTAAACCTGTTCCGCAGAGGTTTGCAGCTGCCGCACAGCACGCTGCAGCCCGGTCGCCAAAGCGCACTCTCTTGTCAACGGCGTAGTGGCGGCGTCCAAAGCGCAGTTGACACGCTGTGATCCAAGGTGCCCCCGTCAAGCATGCTCGCCTATCCATCGCATCACCATCTCGGGCAGCGCATGTAAATGCCCCGGCATAGGGCCGGCCGCAAACCCGGCGTGCCCGCCGTGTTCGGGTTGCCACATGGTCACGCACGGACCAACCTGGTGCTGCCCGGGTATGCTCGAACCCGGTACGATGGGGTCGTTGCTGGCGTTGATCAGCAACGCCGGTATGCGAACGCGGTGCAGGTGCGGTTTGGCCGACGCCCGCGCCCAGTAGTCATCCGCATCGCGAAAGCCGTGCAATGGCGCGGTGAACAGGTCATCGAAGTCATGCAAGTCGCGTGCTGCAAACAACTTGTCGCGACTGAACAGACCGGGAAACTGCTCCAGCTTGCGTAGCGCCTTTTGACGCATTGTGCGCAAGAACATGCGGGTATACACTTCCCGGTTGAAACCAACCCCGATCGCCCGCCCGCTGGCTGCCAGGTCGATCGGAGACGATACGGCGCAAACCGCACGCGCAATGCGCGCGGCGCCGTCACCGGCCTCTTCGGCCCAACGCAGCAACGCATTGCCGCCGAGAGACACACCCACCACCACCAAAGGCTGCCTTGAACGCGCCCGCAGGCGTTCGAGTATCCAGGCGATTTCTTCGTGGTCGCCGGAATGGTAAGCGCGCGGCGTAAGGTTGACTTCACCCGAGCAACCGCGAAAGTGCGGCACCGCGTATGCCCAGCCGTGGCAACGCGCCCAGGATGCGAAAGCCTGTGCATAGTGGCTGCGCGACGAACCCTCCAGCCCGTGGAACAACACCAACCAAGGTGGGTGATCGGTAACGGCTGAGTCGCCGTGAAAGTCAACGTCTACGAAGTCGCCATCTGCCGTGTTCCAGCGTTCACGCCGGTACGCGGGTTCGGGGCCGCGATAGCGCCGCGCAAACCTTGCGGCCCAAATTGTCTGCAGGTGACCACCCAAGGCGCTAGCGCCAAGATGGCCATCTAACAACCAGCGCGGCGCCTGGTAGCAGCAGGGCTCCAGCTCAGCGTCTGTTACCACGACCTCCGCCAGCGCCAAGGGGTCCTTTTCAGTGCAAGACCGAAGAAGCGGTCTCGACGATCTCTTGCAAGTCGCTCGGCGACCCAGGGCTGGCGTGATGGGCCACCAGCCGCCAACCCTGTGCTGTCTTCACGTACACATTGGTCGCGATGACCCAGGCCGACTGTCGCCCTACCTGCACGTGCTCAACCACGCTGTGCACGGCAGCACCATGCATCTGCAAACAGCGCCGCCTCTCTGGGCGGACATCGATAGCGCCGTTGGCAAATATACCCGCATACGCAGCGCGAATCGCCACCGGCCCTACCACACGCGACGCGCCAGGATGCACGCAAACAATCTCGTCATCGTCAGACCACACCGCCATCAGTTTCTCGATGTCGCCTTGCTGCATCGCTTCATAGAACTGCTGCTCCGTGTCTTCGGCGGAGCCGACAACCTCGTATGGCATTTTCCCTGTCGTCATCTAGCTGAACACCACTGTCTTGTGCCCGTTCATCAGCACGCGGTGCTCCACGTGCCAACGCACGGCGCGGGCCAGTACCATGCTTTCCATGTCGCGGCCAGCAGCTGTGAAGTCCTCAGGACTCAAGCTGTGGTCCACGCGTGCAACGTCCTGCTCGATGATCGGACCCTCGTCAAGGGAAGCGGTCACGTAGTGCGCCGTCGCGCCGATCAGCTTGACGCCACGGTCATGCGCCTGGTGATACGGCCTGGCCCCTTTGAAGCTGGGCAGAAAACTGTGGTGGATATTGATTGCCCTGCCCCTTAAGAATTCGCACAACTCCGGGCTCAGAATTTGCATGTAGCGTGCAAGAACCACCAAGTCTATGCGCAATTCGTCCACCAACGCCCGCACCCGCGCTTCCTGCGCCTGCTTGATCTCTTGCGAAGCGCGCGCCGGCAGCGGCAGGTGATGGAAGGCAATGCCGTAGCTGGCCGCCAGCGCGCTGAAATCTGGGTGGTTGGAAACGATGGCGGCAACCTCAGCGTGCAACTGGCCGGCCTGCGAGCGAAACAGCAAGTCGTTCAGACAATGGCCGTACTGGCTCACCATCAGCAGCAGGCGAGGCTTGCGCGACAGGGCATGGATGTTCAGCTCCATGTCAAACTGCTGGCGTACATCTGCGAACAGCGAAGTCAGCGTGACCACATCGGCCAGGTGCGGCAGGGCGTCGAAATGTACCCGCATGAAAAACAAGCCGGTTGCATGTTCGCATGTTTCATCGTCTGCGCTGGGCAGGTCACCGAACTGCTGCGAATCAATGATGTTGCAGCCGTGCTCGAACAAAACGCCTGCGACCGCGTAAACAATGCCTTTGGCATCGCGGCACGACAACGTAAGAATATACTCTTGCGAGGAAGGCATGCAGGCTTGTAAGTTGAGCGCTCATTGTACGAAGCGGCTGCGACGTCGCTCGGCCATCTTGGCGCAACCTGTGGGCGCCGGTCACCCTGCGCGCGCCAATTTGGCGCTGTCCTTGTTATGCTATCGTCGCGCCAGTTTGGTGTCGGTGGTTGCTCTACATTGCTTATGGGGGTTGTTCAGATGAAACTGTTCCGAAAATGTCTTTTGCCCAGCAAGA
>JAOTTZ010000018.1 GCA_029864165.1 Burkholderiaceae bacterium | reverse complement strand
ACCGGTAATCTCGGAGCCCGGTGTGTTCACGATCTTCTCTTGCGCGTGGTACATCATCACCATCCCGGGGTTGACCCGCTGGCTCACGACCGCGCGTGCCGCGATTGCACCGTTGACGTTGAAGAGCTCAATCCAGTCGTTATCGACGACGTCGATGCGCCTTGCATCGTCTTCGCTGAGCCACACACAGGGCCCGCCGCGGCTGAGCGTGAGCATCAGCAGGTTGTCGGTGTAGGTGCTGTGGATGCCCCACTTCTGGTGCGGCGTAATAAAATTCAGCGCGATCTCGGGGTTGCCATTGGGTTTGACTCCCTGGATGCCAGCGGTCGTCTTCAAATCCACGGGTGGCCTGTAGCTGGTAAAGCCCTCACCGAACGCAATCATCCATGGGTGGTCGAGGTAGAACTGCTGGCGCCCGGTGAGCGTGCGCCATGGGATTAGCTCGTGCACGTTGGTGTAGCCGGCGTTGTAGCTGACGGTCTCAGACTCGATACCACTCCAGGTCGGCGAGCTGATAATCTTTCGCGGCTGCGCCTGAATGTCGCGAAAACGGATCTTCTCGTCCTCTCGGTGGATTGCCAGATGTGTGTGGTCTAGGCCGGTCTGCTTACCCAGCGCTTCCCATGCCTTCACTGCGACGTGGCCATTGGTCTCGGGCGCCAGTAACAGCACGACCTCAGCAGCGTCGATGTCAGTTTCGATTTTGGGCATGCCCTTGGTCGCGCCCTCGGAAGTAACGGCGCCGTTGAGCTCACTGACTTGCCGCACCTCGTCTTGCGTGTTCCACGCGATGCCCTTGCCGCCGTTGCCGACCTTGCTCATCAGCGGGCCCAATGCGGTGAAGCGCTTGTAGACGTTGGGGTAGTCGCGTTCGACCACCTGAATATTTGGCGCCGTCTTGCCCGGGATCAGTTCGCACTCGCCACGCTTCCAATCCTTGACCTCGAAGGGCTGGGCCAATTCCGACGGGCTGTCGTGCATCAGCGGCGCCAGCACCAGCTCTCGCTCGACACCCAGGTGGCCGACGCAAACTTCGCTGAACTTCTTGGCGAAGCCCTTGTAAATGTCCCAGTCGCTGCGCGATTGCCAGGCTGGGTCCACTGCGGTGGACAGCGGGTGGATGAAGGGATGCATGTCGCTGGTGTTGAGGTCGTTCTTCTCGTACCAGGTGGCGGTGGGCAGCACGATGTCGCTGTACAGGCAAGTGGTGCTCATGCGGAAGTCGAGCGTGACTAACAAGTCGAGCTTGCCTTCGGGCGCCTTCGCGTGCCACACAACCTCTTCTGGTTTCGCCTTTTCGGCGCCCAGGTCCTTGCCCTGCACGCCGTTGCTCGTACCGAGCAAGTGTTTGAGAAAATATTCGTGGCCCTTGCCGCTGGAGCCCAGCAGGTTGGAGCGCCACACGAACATGTTGCGCGGCCAGTTGTCTGGGTGATCGGGGTCGGTGCAGCTCATCTTCAGAGAGCCATCCACGAACCCCTTGACCGCATAGTCCTTGGGCTCCATCCCGGCGACCGCCGCATCGTGCACCACCTGCAACGGATTCGTCTGCAGCTGCGGCGCTGAAGGCAGCCAACCCATGCGCTCGGCGCGCACGTTGTAGTCGATCATGCTGCCGCCATATAACTTCTTGTCGGCCAGCGGCGACAGGATCTCGTCCATGCCGACCTTCTCGTAGCGCCACTGGTCGGTGTGCGCGTAAAAGAAGCTGGTGCTGTTCATCTGGCGTGGCGGGCGTATCCAGTCGAGCGCGAACGCGAGCGCCGTCCAACCGGTCTGCGGACGCAGTTTTTCCTGGCCCACGTAGTGCGCCCAGCCGCCGCCACTTTTTCCAATGCAGCCGCACATCATCAACATGTTGATGATGCCGCGGTAGTTCATGTCGCTGTGGTACCAGTGGTTCATCGCCGCGCCGATGATCACCATCGACTTGCCTTTTGTCTTGTCGGCGTTGTCGGCGAACTGGCGCGCCACGGTGATGACTTGTTCACGCGGCACACCAGTAATCTGCTCCTGCCACGCGGGTGTATAAGGTGTGTTGTCGTCATAGCTCGACGCTGCGCTCTCGCCCTGCAGACCACGAGCGAGGCCGTAGTTGGCGGCCAGCAGATCGAATACGGTAGCAACGAGCGCTTCGTACTTGCCACCCTCGTTGCTGAGCTCGATGCGCTGCACCGGCACAGTGCGCACCAGCACGTCACCTTGCGTGTTCTTGGTGAAATGTGCCGTCTCGATACCACCGAAGTAGGGTAGACCAACCGTTGTTGTTTCCCGACTTGGGTAGTCGCCGTCCAGCAGCGAGAGTCTTAGCTTGACGGCACTGCCGTGGCGTGCTTCTTTGGCCTCCAGGTTCCACTGGCCCTCGTCAGCACGGCCATCGGGGCCCCAGCGAAAACCGATAGAACCATTGGGCAGGACGACCTTGCCGACTTCGTCGCAGGCGACCGTCTTCCACTCGGGGTTGTTGGCGTGGCCGAGCTTACCGTTAAAGTCAGAAGCCCGAACATAGCGGTCTGGCACCATTACGGTTTCGCCGCTGGCAAGCTGGCGTTCCTTGAGCATCACTAGCATCGGCAGGTCGGTGTAGCGGCGCGCATAGTCGTCAAAGTACGCCGACCTGTTGTCGAAGTAGAACTCTTTGAGAATGACATGACCCATCGCCATTGCGACTGCCGCGTCGGTGCCCTGCTTCGGGTGTAGCCACAGGTCAGCGAGCTTGGCGACTTCGGAGTAGTCGGGCGTCACCGCGACGGTCTTGGTGCCCTTGTAACGTACCTCGGTGAAAAAGTGCGCGTCGGGTGTGCGCGTCTGCGGCACGTTGGAGCCCCAGGCGATGATGAAGCTGGAGTTAAACCAGTCGGCCGACTCGGGCACGTCGGTTTGCTCGCCCCAGACCTGTGGGCTGCTGGGCGGAAGGTCGCAGTACCAGTCGTAAAAGCTCATGCACACGCCACCGATCAGGCTGAGGTAACGTGAACCCGCCGCGTAGCTGACCATCGACATTGCAGGGATTGGCGAGAAGCCGATGATGCGGTCGGGTCCGTGTTTCTTGATGGTGTAGACGTTGGCCGCTGCAACGATCTCGTTGACTTCGTCCCAGTTCGAGCGCACGAAACCACCCAGCCCGCGCACCTTCTGGTAGTCGCACCGCTTGGCGTCGTCCTCGACGATCGACGACCAGGCCTCCACCGGATCGTGCGATAGTCGTGCCTCACGCCAGGTCTTGAGCAGCCGTCCGCGCACCATGGGGTACTTGACGCGGTTGGCGCTGTACAGGTACCAGCTGTAGCTTGCGCCGCGCGCGCAGCCGCGCGGCTCGTGGTTGGGCATATCCCAGCGCGTGCGCGGGTAATCGGTTTGCTGCGTCTCCCAGGTGACGATACCGCCCTTGACGTAGATCTTCCACGAACACGAGCCGGTGCAGTTCACGCCGTGCGTGCTGCGCACGATCTTGTCGTGCGCCCAGCGGTTGCGGTAAGCGTCTTCCCAGGTCCGGTCTTCCCCGGTGGTGACGCCGTGGTCGCCCGAGAAACCTTCACGCGGGTTCGAAAAGTACTGGAGTCGATCGAGAAAATGGCTCATGGAGTGTCTCCGGAAATGACGTCGATCAAGGGTTCTTCACGTACGCATCGGCGCGAAGGTAGAACCACCAATTCAGCACCAGGCAAAGCGCATAGAAGACCGCGAAGCCGTACATCGCGATCTGCGGCGTCCCAGCCTTGACCTGGTTGCCGATCACCACCGGCGCGATGAACGCGCCGTAGGCGGCGATGGCCGAGGTCCAGCCAAGTACCGGGCCGGCCTGCTGCCGGTCGAAGATCACGCCGATGGTGCGGAAGGTCGAGCCGTTGCCGATGCCGCTGGCGAAGAACAACAGCATGAACAGACCCAGAAACACCGGGAAGTACTGCTCCGGCGTCGCCGAGCCATAGGCCTGCATCATCACGTAGCCCACCCCCACCGAGGCCACCGCCATTGCTGCCGAGACGATCTGGGTGACAATCGAGCCGCCGAGCTTGTCTGAGACCCAGCCGCCCAGCGGCCGCGCCGCGGCGCCGACGAAGGGGCCGACCCAAGCATAGGTCAACGCCGAGGGCGCGTTCGGGTTCTTCAGCGTGTGCTGCAACACGCCGTTGGCGTCGGGCACGTGGCTAATGCCAAAGATCACCGTGATAGCCAGCGGCAGCGCCATCGAGAAACCGATGAACGAGCCGAAGGTGACAATGTACAACGCGGTCAGCGACCAGGTGTGCTTGTTGCGGAAAATCGCGAACTGCTTGGCCACGCCTTCCTTCATCTCGCCGAAGGCGGCGAGCTTCATCAGCAGCAGCGCGCTGATGACGTCCAGCGGGATAGCCACCCACATGCTCAGCAAGCCCAGCCCGGTGGGCTCAGGCAGGTATAGATAGAGCATGAGGATCGAAGGCACGAACGCCAGCGTGTACAGATAGGTGATTTTGGCGAACGCGACGATCGTATTGCCGGTAGCGGGCGAAACCGTCTTCAGGTTGTTCATGCCGAACCAGCACAGAATCGACAAGGGCACGAGCGAGAACACCCAAGCGAAACCGGCGTTCTGAATCCAAGTTGGCGTGCCGGTGGCAATCTTGCCGAAGATCCAGCCGCTATCCTTGACGAGCGTCAGCGGCTCGCCGCCGAACGAGCCCAGTAGGCCCACCGTCATCACCAGGGGGATGACGACCTGCATTGTCGTCACGCCGAAGTTGCCGAGGCCCGCGTTCAGACCCAGCGCCGTGCCCTGCAGGCGCTTGGGGAAGAAGGTGCTGATATTGGACATCGATGACGCAAAGTTGCCGCCACCCACGCCCGACCACAGGGCCATCAGCTGGAAGGCCCACAGCGGCCAGTCCTTGTGCTGCAGCACGATGCCGGTGCCGAGGGCCGGCGCGAGCAGCATCGCGGTGGTCAGGAAGATGGTGTTGCGCCCGCCGGCCAGCCGGATAAGAAACGAGGCCGGAATGCGCATTGTCGCGCCAGAGATGCCGGCGATCGCGGTCAACGTGAACAACTCGGCCTGGGTGAACGGAAAGCCCAGGTTGAGCATCTGCACGGTGATGATGCCCCACATGCCCCAGACCGCGAAGCCGCACAGCAGCGCAGGTACCGAAATCCAGAGGTTGCGGTAGGCGATCTTCTTGCCGATGGCCTCCCAGAAGTCGTTGTCCTCAGGGCGCCAGTCAGCGATGTCGGCGCCGCTGGCCGGTGTAGCCGAGACGGCGCCTCGCTTGGGTGTAGTGCTCATTTGAGTCCCGTCTCAATCCAAGTGATTTTCGCTCAGCCTGTGAGACTGAATTCCCGGGCCTTCGAGCCCATGACCTCGGCCTTGCGCACTTCGGTCCAGTACATCCAGATCAGCGAGACCCAGACCACGCCGTACATCAGCATGAAAGCACTGGACCGGATGCCGGTAATATCCACCAGTGCGCCGAACATGATCGGCAGCACGAAACCGCCGAGGCCACCCGCAAGGCCAACGATGCCGCTGATGGTGCCAATGTTGTGCGGGTACTCATCACTGATGTACTTGAACACGCTGGCCTTGCCGAAGGCCCAGGCCATGCCCAGTATGAACATTAATGCTGTGAAGGCGTAGACATTCAGGCCGATGTGGAAAGTTTTCGGGCCGTTGACGGTAAAGATCGTGAAGTTGGTCTGGGGGTACGAGAGCAGGAACAGGCAGATCCAGCTCACCCACATCACCCACCACGTCACGCTGTGTGCCCCGTACTTGTCGGACAACCACCCCCTACCGCGCGCAGTACGCCTCCGGGAAGAGAAAAACACGCCGCCAGCAACGCCGCCGTTCGAATGTCGAGATCGTATTCACCGACGTAGTACTGCACCATCCACAATGACAGCGCGACGTAACCGCCAAAAACGATACTGTAGTATTGGCAGAGCTTGATGACCTTCGGATCCTTTAACGCTCGCAACTGGTCGCTGAACTTGGTTTGATTCGGCACGCGGTGCGACGGATCGCTGGCGCTAAACAGCCAGAACACGATCAGCGTGACGAGCATGATCGCCGCATAAACGTGCGGCACCATCGTCCAGCCGAAGGCAACGACGAGCGCAGGCGCGATGAACTTGTTCACGGCGGCACCAGAATTGCCGGCGCCAAAGATCCCCATCGCAAACCCCTGGCGTTTTTTTGAAAACCAGCGCGCCACATAGGGGGTACCCACTGAGAACGAACCTCCTGCCAAGCCGACCACGAGACCGATAGTCAAAAAGTGCCAGTACTCGGTAGCGTAGGCCATTAACCAAATTGCCGGGACCGTAACGCCCATCAGTACGGTCATCACGATGCGCCCACCGTAGCGGTCGGTCCAGATCCCCAGTGGCACACGCGATAGCGCGCCGGTCAACACCGGAGTTGCGGTAAGTAGTCCGAACTGCGTAGCGTTGAGATTCAGCGTGGTTTTGATCGGGATGCCGATGACGGCAAACATCATCCAGACCATGAAACAGACGGTAAAGGCCAGTGTGCTGACTATCAGCGCCGAGATGGCTTGCCGCCTTCTTGATTTTGTGCGAGCGACCTGCGTCCGATGCGGTGTTGTGTGGGTGGCAGACATACGCTCCAGTGTGTGGCCGACCTCGAAAAACGGCCAGTGTACGGAAAAAACCCCCGGTCAATCTAGCCTTGACTGATGAAAATGCGACAGTCGCGTTTTAATTGCGCGCGGTCAAACGGTAAAGCTCGTCTAGCGTGTTGGCGTTAGCAAATGCCACTTCGTCCGCGAACATGACTTCTGCGTATGAGTGTTGTCTGATCCATTGTTCGACCTTGCGTCCCCCGTCGAGAACAAAGCGCTTTAGGCTGCCTCTTAATCCCGCATGCATGAGGCAAAAAACAGGGTGTACTTGATGACCATGGTTGCCCTGCGTGCCAGCGATTGCGACTGAGATACTCGGCTCGATCGCGGGGATCATCCGCTCGACCAGATCGACCGGAAAATAGGGCACATCGCATGGCACTGTCAGCAGCCACGTTGTACAGTGTTCCAGACCGCTGAGGAAACCAGCCAGCGGACCAGCATGGTCTGGAAATGAGTCGGGCCACACGGGCACACCAAAGCTGCGATAAGTTTCGAGATTGCGGTTCGCACTGAGGATCATCTGACTCACCTGCGGTGCAAGCCGCTGTAGCGCGTGCTGCGCCAGCGGTACACCACGATAAAGTTGCAGCCCCTTGTCGAGCCCCCCCATGCGGCTGCCGCGGCCGCCTGCCAGCACCAAACCAGTGATGTCTTTCAAGTCAATCATCCGACCACAATGATCCCTGTCAGCCGACTATTTTTCCTCGTGGCCTCTTCCACCCGGCGTATGAGTACACAACACTGACCTCCTGGTACATTGGACTCTATTAGAAGCTACCACGGCATGCGTTAGTAAACTGCGGCACTATGAACAGCCTGGGTTCCACGATCCTCAGGGACGACTTCGGTAGGCAGATACGCTATTTGCGATTGTCTGTCACTGATCGGTGTGATATGCGCTGCAGCTATTGCTTGCCCTCCATTGGAGCAAATTTCAAAGAGCCAGACGATTGGCTCAATTACGCTGAACTGCTGCGCTTGGTGCGCTTGTTTGTCAGTTATGGCGTATCGCATGTGCGATTGACTGGCGGCGAACCACTGACTCGTAAAGGGCTCAGCGACTTTGTTGCTCAATTGTCAGCATTGTCGGGGTTGCTGGATATATCGCTGTCCACCAACGCAACGCGGTTGGCAGACAAGGCGGTTGAACTCAAGGCTGCTGGCGTCAATCGCGTCAACATCAGCTTGGACAGCCTAAAGCACGAGTGTTTTGCGCGCATTACCGGACGCGATTGCCTGGCGGATGTGCTCGCCGGCATTCAAGCGGCACGAGATGCAGGCTTAGAGCCGATCAAATTGAATATGGTCGTGCAACACGGTGTCAACGAAGATGAAGTGGAAGAAATCACTCAATTCGCAGTGGAGCATAGTTACACGCTGCGCTTCATTGAAGTGATGCCTATAGGTAGCACTGGTCAGAGAACTGGATGGGTCGACGTGACGCAGCTTGTGCAACGGCTGTCAGTGCGTTTTGGCCTACTGCCAGACGTGGGCTTACGCGGCCCGGGCCCTGCTCGCTATTGGCGCAGCGCCGATGGAAAGGTGAGCTTAGGCACGATTACGCCCATGAGCCAGCATTTTTGCGCCACTTGTAATCGTGTACGACTTACGGTGGATGGTCAGCTACACCTGTGTCTTGGCGACGAGGGGCAAGTACCGTTGGGGCAAATGCTGCGGGCGGGCGCAACTGATGAAGAACTCGTCGCTGCCGTCAGTGCGGGCATGAAACGCAAACCGGAGCGCCACTACTTTCACGAAGCGCCAGAAAAAATCGTTCGCTTTATGGCCAGTACCGGCGGATAAGTCGCACTTCGCAAACCTGCATGCTGACACTTTCAGAGACGCTCCAGTTACTCAACGCCCTACAACCCGCCACGCGGCCCGTAGAGAATGTGCCGCTGCAAGCTGCTCGTGGACGTATCAGCGCGCAGCCTGTTTTAGCCGGGCACGCTCTACCGCCATTTGACAATAGCGCAATGGATGGTTATGCCTTGGCTGTTCTTGACACAGAGACGGTGCGCTATCGTTTGGCTGGTGCACTGGCTGCTGGCAGCAGCGAAGGCCTTCAATTGCAGCCAGGGCAAGCTTGTCGCATCTTTACCGGCGCCCCCTTGCCGGCGGGTTGCAAAAGCGTTATTGCGCAGGAGAACGTACAAGTTGAGGGTTCTGACATCCTCTGTAAAGAAAAACCAAAACCCGGCCAGCATATGCGCTTAGTCGGTAGCGAATTGGCCTCAGGCAAACAACTACTCGAAGCGGGAGAAAAAATCCGTCCTCTCTACATTGGATTGCTCGCAGCGCAGGGGATCACGACATTGCAGGTTTACAGCCCCTTGCGGGTCGGCGTACTATCGACCGGCAATGAATTGCAGCAACCGGGGCAGCCTTTGCAGTCCGGGCAAATCTACGATGCGAACCGTCCGCAACTGCTGGCGCTGCTGTCCACCTGCGGCTTTTCAGCGCTGGATCTGGGCAAAGTGCCGGATGATGCGACAGCTACGCGCGAGCTACTACAAACGGCAGCAGCTCAATGTGATGTCATCATCAGCACCGGTGGAGCCTCGGTTGGTGACGCCGACCACGTGCGACAAGTGGTGAGTCAATTGGGCTCAATAAAACATTGGAAAGTTGCCATCAAACCCGGCAAACCCTTTGCTTTTGGACGAGTTGAAAGTAAGCCGTTTTTTGCACTACCCGGCAACCCAGCCGCTGCCGTCATTACCTTTTTGCTGATCGCTTTGCCTTGGTTGCATCACGCAGCGGGTGCCCACTTTGTCCCATTCAAGAGCAGCGTATTGCCTTTAGCTCAAGCCGTGGCCAACCACGATACACGTACGTTGTATCTGCGCGGTATATACCGTGACAAGGATAGCCAAAGCTTGCAACTAGAGCCCTTGGCCGAACAGTCTTCCGCGGCGCTGATTAGCCTGGCACAGGCTCAAGTCTTGATCGAAGTACCGCCGCAAGCTGAATTCTACCCAGGAGAGCTTGTTTGTTACCACGATTTGGCGCAGATGCTGAGTTGATTGTTCTGGCCTGACAGCACCATGCAGATTCGGTTGCTTTTTTTTGGCGCTATCACTGAGGCGCTGATGCGCACACAGGGTAGCGAAACGGTAGAACTACCCGCTCACTGTACGCACGTCAGCCATTTGCTGAGCTTACTGCGCAGCAGAGGCGAGGCGTGGGAACGCGAGCTGGGCGATGACCGCGCCTTTCGTGTGGCCGTGCAGCAGAGATTGGTGAATGGCGACGCAGAGCTTAGTCCTGGCTGTGAAGTGGCGATTTTTTCATTAATTACCGGGGGATGAGCAAATAATGAGCAGCTGCCTCCCGCCTGTCATTTACACCGCTGTACAAAACGAGCGGATTAGCTTAGCCGTCGAGCTGGCTCGACTGGATGCGCTGCGTGATACTTGCGGTGCTGTCGTGCAGTTCATTGGCCGGGTACGCAGCGACAAATCTACCGACAGCGAAGACGCCACAAAGTTGACCAGCCTAAAGCTGGAGCACTATCCCGGCATGACCGAACATGCCCTGCACGAGCTAGCCGAGCAAATCCTAGCGCGCTTTGACTTGCACGGTATTGTCATCGTGCATCGAGTTGGGCAGTTATTGCCTGGTGAAGACATTGTGCTGGTAGCGACGGCCAGCCCGCACCGTAAAGCCGCTTTGCAGGCAGTGGATTTTGCGATGGACCATATCAAATCCACAGTGCCTTTCTGGAAGCGCGAGAGTTTTGGCAGCCAACATCATTGGGTCAAAGCTAAAGATAGCGATGCTGCTGCCTTGCTAAATTGGTTGTAAGCGACAGTGATGACTCAAGAACTCACTCACTTTAATCCACAAGGCCAGGCCTGGATGGTTGATGTGGGGGACAAGCCCACAAGCGCTCGCCGCGCTGTGGCTCAAGGACTCATCTGTTTGCAGACAGCGACCGTAGAAATAATTCAGTCCGGTGGCATCGACAAAGGTGACGTCTTGGGCGTGGCCCGCGTCGCAGGCATTATGGCTGCCAAACGCTGTCCGGATTTAATTCCGTTATGCCATCCCATCACGCTGACGCATTGCTCAGTGGAATTTGACGTGAGGCCAAAAGGCATCCTGGCTCGCGCTACTTGTGCGACCAATGCTCAAACCGGCGTGGAAATGGAAGCCCTGTGTGCCGTCAATGTTGCCCTGCTAACCATCTACGACATGTGCAAGGCAATCGATAAAACAATGCAAATGGAACAAATTCAATTGCTAGAGAAGACAAAAATATAGCTCGACAGATACCTGGCGCGTGCGATCGCGTTGAGTGTTTGAGAGTGCCGCATGTAGGTGATTGGGCCTTGGAGTCGTTGGTCAGGCCTGACAGGCGGCCCTGAGTTTCGCTGTCGTGTTTGCCGACGCTCGGTCCGATGCTTGCATCGATCATTGGTCAGTTAGCCGTTCACCACCGGAACACTTCACTTCCTTCGTACCGGCTTGACCACCCTCTTGACCCTCTTGGCACGCCCGCGCGAACTGGCCAGCGGCTTTGACCACGACACCGACGAAGTGGCTACCCCCGAGCCGGAAGCCGTCGAAGCGCCTGTTTGACGACAATTGCCGACAAGGCAAGTTTGAAGCAGCGAGAACATGTGGTGCAAGCCCGACGATGTTGATGGCGGCGTCGGATGTCGCACGATCACGCGGATGAAGGTAATAAATGGGCAACACGACGCTTCCGCGCGGTACTTGACGAAGCAATAATGCAGGTTCGCTCAAATTGGATGGCCTATTCAGAACAGAACAGTGAACTTTCTGCGAGAAACCAGATCGAGCGGTTGATCTCGAGTTGCCATCTCAACCGCCAAAGCGCCCCGCGGGATCACCGATCCGCGATTGCGGGACGGAACAGGCCATCCACAGCCAAACCCCTGAATCCCCGATAGCCGAGAGTCTCGGCAACCACCTCTGCAGTCACGCGTTGGCACGCCGTGATCTGCGCTTCCTCATCGCTCTGCAAACGGCACGCCAATGCTGTCGTGTACAGGCCGTCCGCGGATAGCACTCATCGTGCTTCGTAGGGTCCACCAAACGGGGCCGGTTCATCGTGCCGCCACCAGCGGGTGTTACGCCATGTGGGATACTTTAAATTCAGTATTCAGTCGGCTTTGTGTTTACATGCCCGAATCGACCACCCTATTCGACTTTATCGAGCGCGCCGCCCAGCGCACCCCTGGTGCCACCGCACTGACCTATGGTGCTGCGTCGCTGAGCTACGAAGCGTTGCAAAAAAATGTGGCGAGCTTCGCAGCTGGCGTGCTGGGCTTGGGCCTCCAGCGTGGCGAGCGGGTCGGCATCTACCTCGAAAAACGCGTCGAGACAATTGTTGCCAGCTTTGGCGCATCGGCCGCTGGCGGCGTGTTCGTACCGCTGAACCCGTTGCTCAAGCCCGAGCAAGTAGGCTATGTCTTGCGCGACTGCAATGTGCGCGCGCTGGTCACGTCGCCCGAACGGCTGGTGCTGATGGCTGAGGTACTGAAGCAGTGTCCAGACCTGCGTGCAGTGGTGCTCACCGATGCGGCTGCGCCGACGGTGGCTTTGCCCTCGCTGCGAAGCAAAACGTGGCGCGAGCTGCTCGCCGCGGCGCCGCGGTGCGGGCACCGCGTGATCGACGCCGACATGGCGGCCATTCTCTACACCTCAGGCAGCACTGGCAAACCCAAGGGCGTGGTGCTGTCGCACCGCAATATGGTCGCCGGCGCGAAGAGCGTTGCCTCCTACCTCGGCAACCATGCCGGCGATACGCTGCTCGCGGCGTTGCCGTTGTCGTTCGACGCCGGTTTCAGCCAGCTCACGACCGCCTTTCATGTTGGCGCGCGCGTGGTGTTACTGAACTACTTGATGCCACGCGACGTGCTCAAAGCCATGGCAGGCGAGCAGGTCACGGGCCTGACGGCGGTGCCGCCGCTATACATCCAGCTTGCGCAATTAGAGTGGCCGGCGACAATCAATGCAAACCTGCGCTACTTCGCCAACACCGGCGGCCGAATGCCGCGCGAAACACTGGACCTGCTGCGCAAGCGCGCGCCCAAGGCCAAACCGTTTCTGATGTATGGCCTGACCGAGGCCTTCCGCTCCACTTACTTGCCACCCGAAGAGGTTGACCGCCGGCCCGATTCGATCGGCAAGGCGATACCGAATGCAGAGATCCTTGTGCTGCGCGAAAACGGCACACCTTGCGATGCCGACGAGCCGGGCGAACTGGTGCACCGCGGTGCGCTGGTTGCCATGGGCTACTGGAACGACGCCGAAAAGACTGCTGAGCGCTACAAGCTTTTGCCCAGCCGCCCCGGCGGACTGCAACTGCCGGAGTACGCCGTGTTCTCTGGCGACACTGTGCGCCGTGATGCCGAGGGCTTTCTGTATTTCATCGGTCGTCGTGACGAGATGATCAAAACTTCGGGCTATCGCGTCAGCCCAACCGAAGTCGAAGAAGTGCTGTACGCAACCAAGCTGGTGGGCGAATGCGCAGCGTTCGGTGTCAACCACCCGGTGCTCGGCCAGGCCATTCAGGTCGTCGCCACACCGCCGGGTGGCGTGCACAAGCTGGACGCTGCGGCGCTGCTGACCGATTGTCGCGCGCGTATGCCCGCCTACATGGTGCCGGCCGGGGTGGAACATGCGGATCCGCCGCTGCCGCGCAACCCCAACGGTAAGATAGACCGCAAGCTGATTGCGAC
>JAOTTZ010000321.1 GCA_029864165.1 Burkholderiaceae bacterium | reverse complement strand
CGCGACAACGGTTTTTGGCCTGAAGGTTCGGGCCTGTTCAGTGCGCCATCACTGCGCAGTTGTTGCGTCTACAAACCGCGGTAAAACACGCCTGAGCGCGATACTTGGTGTCCTCGAGGCCCAGGCCACTTGCGATGTGCTTGTCACCCCGAGGCGGCCTGATCGGCTTGGGCTGCAGCGCTCTATCCACAGCGGGCCCCACTGGGGAAGACGTCTTTACTTGGCGTGAGCAGGTGCTCCGTCAGTAGCGACGTGTCGTATTATCTTGCCAACGCTTGAAGCAAGAGGGGCTGAATGACTAAGTGGAGCTTTGAGGCAGACTACTTCACGGCCTGCAACTGCGATTGGGGTTGTCCGTGTAACTTCAACGCGCCGCCGACCGAGGGGCGCTGCATGGGTTGGGGGGCGTGGCATATCACCAAGGGCCAGTTCGGCACAACGCAGCTCGATGGCACACGGTTTGCGCTGTACTACAAGTTTCCTGGTCCTGTAGACCAGGGACAGGGTACGGCATCCGCGTATGTTGACAGCAGCGCCACAGCTGAGCAGCGCCAGGCCCTGGAGGCTATTGGCACGGGCGCAGCAGGCGGTGGCGTTTTTGCGCTGTTTGGCGAGCAACTTGTGACCACGTGGCTGCCAACGAAGTTCGTCGCCATCGAGTTCGACTTCAGGGAAGGTGTCGGCCGCGTACGCATCGGTGGCTTCGGAGAAGCCGAGTGTGAGCTTCTTAGCTACCCCGACGGGACGGTCATTCGGCCGTGGACCGAGTTGCCCCACGGCATTGAGTACAAGCGCGCGTTGATGACCAACGCCAAACGTTGGTGGTGGCGCGACGATGCGCACTTACTGGCGAGCTACGCCAACAAGTACGGCGCGCTTGCCAAGGTCCGGTTCACACAAGACGGGTGCGTCGGGTAGCTCGGCTACCGAGTGGCGACTGCCACCAGACGCCGCTACGATGCGCGCCTGGTTTCAAAGAATGTGCGCGGCGATGTGGCGCGCTCACAGTGCTGGCCTGCGACAATTCGCCGGATGATTGCCTCGGCTGCCGCGACGTCAACGGGCCAACACGGTGAATTCGAAATTCAGGCTACCGCGGCATACGGGGCTGGGTTTGAAGTGCTCGCAGTCGAAGGCCACGCGCGCCGTGGCCGGCTGATCCTCCGTCACGGCACGGTCGAAACGCCGGTCTTCATGCCGGTGGGAACGCACGGAACGGTCAAGGCGATATTGCCAGCGTCGCTGCGCGAGATGGGCGCACAGATCGTCCTCGGCAACACTTTTCACCTATGGCTCCGCCCGGGCTTGGATGTACTGCAGCGGTTCGGTGGGCTGCACGGCTTTATGGGTTGGGCCGGACCCATACTTACCGACAGCGGTGGCTTTCAAGTGTGGAGCTTGAGCGGCGCCGCCCAAATCAGTGAAGAGGGAGCCAAGTTCGCCTCTCCGGTCAATGGCGACAAGCGCTTGCTGACGCCCGAAATCAGCATGCAGATTCAGCGCACGCTCAACAGCGATGTCGTGATGCAGCTTGACGAATGCACGCCCTTCGAAGCCCATGGTCACCTTACGACGGAACTCGAAGCTCGCCATTCGATGGAGCTGAGCCTGCGTTGGGCCGCGCGTTGCAAGACCGAGTTCACTCGCCTTGAGAATCCCAACGCGTTGTTTGGCATCGTTCAGGGCGGCATGTTCGAGCACCTGCGTGAGGCTTCGCTCGAATCGCTGGTTGAGATGGATTTGGCCGGCTACGCCGTGGGCGGTGTCAGCGTCGGCGAGCCCAAGGAAGAAATGCTGCGCATCATGGCGCACACGCCTCACAGACTGCCCGCCCACAAGCCGCGCTACCTGATGGGCGTAGGCACACCGGAAAACGTGGTCGAAGGCGTTGCGCAAGGCGTGGACATGTTTGACTGCGTATTACCCACGCGCAATGGACGCAACGGGCATCTGTTTACCCGCTATGGAGACCTGCGGATACGCAATGCGCGTTACCAAACCGATGATCGCCCCGTCGACGAAAGCTGTGCTTGTCAGTGCTGCGAGGGTTTCTCGCGCGCCTATTTGCACCACCTGGACCGCTGCGGCGAAATGTTGGGGCCCATGCTGGCAAGCCTGCACAACTTGCATTACTACGTGAACTTGATGCGCGAGGTACGCGAGGCGCTGGACGCCAGGCGCTTCGCCGCGTTTCGCAAGCAGTTTGAAGCCGACAGGGCCAGGGGCGTTGCTTGACAGCGCCTTATGATCGCAACCATGCCTGTGACTCTGGACGGTCAACTTGTCGTGGCCATATCATCGCGCGCCTTGTTCGACTTCGAGGAAGAAAACGAGCACTTCGAAGCGACCGACGACCGTGCCTACATGCAGTTGCAGTTGCAACGCGTGGACCAGCCAGCCAAGCCGGGAGTCGCCTTCTCGCTCGTCAACAAGTTGCTGGCCTTCAACGTGGGTGGGGCGCCTCGTGTCGAGGTGGCAATTCTTTCGCGCAACGATCCGGTCTCAGGAATGCGCGTGTTCCGTTCGGCCAAGCACTACGGCTTGCCTATACAACGCGGTGTGTTTACCCGGGGCGAATCGCCTTGGCGCTATCTGAAGCCGCTGAACGCCAACTTGTTCCTGTCGGCGAACGAAGCCGACGTTCGTTCGGCCCTGGCCGCGGGCGTTCCCGCTGCGCGCGTTTACCCGCGTTCGGCCAGGGCATCTAGCGCACACCCTTACCAGGTGCGCATAGCTTTCGACGGCGACGCCGTGCTGTTCAGCGACGAAGCGGAGATAGTGTTCCAACACGCTGGGTTGGCCGCTTTTCAAGTGCATGAAAGTGACCGTGCCAGTACTCCCTTGGCAGCAGGACCGTTCAAGCCCTTGTTAGAGGCGCTGCAAAAGCTTCAACACCACCCCACGCACGACATGCGCATTCGAACTGCACTCGTCACCGCACGCAGTGCACCAGCACATGAGCGCGCCATTCGCACCTTGATGGATTGGAACATCGAAGTCGACGAGGCATTGTTTCTCGGTGGCCTATCCAAGGGCGAGTTTTTGCGTGAGTTCGAGCCCGACTTCTTTTTCGACGACCAAACCGGGCATGTGGACGGCGCAGCACCCCACGTGCCCTCAGGGCATGTCGCATCCGGAGTGTCGAACGCATGACCGCCATCAACGCCTCGGTGGGTAGCCCCGCCCCTCACTACAGCGTCGACCCGGCTGGGGCCTTCGTCATCGACAACTACAACCAAGCAAAACCTTTCAGCAACTTTCTGCCAGGAATTGCCGGGCTGTGGGGCGTGCCGATGTGGGT
>JAOTTZ010000320.1 GCA_029864165.1 Burkholderiaceae bacterium | reverse complement strand
TGCGCAAAGTGCTGCTGGTTCTCGTCGAGCGAGCTACCGACGAGCAATTCCGTCATGCCGAGGATGCAGTTCAAGGGCGTGCGTATCTCGTGGCTGAGGTTGTCCATGTACTGGCCGACCACTTCTGCCTGATCGCAAACGCGCGCTCGGGCGGATACGGGCGCGGCGACTGGCGGGGCGCTAGCTGGCGGCTGTGCGCCACCTTCACGCACTGCTTCGCGGTAGCCGACGAGTTCCAGTTGTGCGCGCGCCAAATCAAGCAGCCGAGTCAGCAGCTCAGGTGCAACCGGGCGCGCGAGGGCACGCAACACCAGCACCGCCACCGGCGTGTCGCCGCGAAGCACGGTGATTGCCGCTACCTGTACCGGCGAGTCGGACGAGATTCTCAACACTGCGACGAACACCGAGGGCAACGTGACGGGGGCCACCGCCGTCCCCGCGTTCGGAATGGCCGGTTCGACAGCGAGCGGCGAGTCCCCGCCGGCGGAAGGCGCAAGACCCCATGCGTGCCACTGCGCGCTCAAGCCTTGCCACCCCGTCACGCGCCGTACGCTGAAGTCGCGCGCGTTGAGCGCCTGCTGCAACAGGGCCCCCACGTCGTGCAAGGCGGCGTCAAACGATCTCGAGTCGCCGACACATTGAGCCAATGAACCAGCGGTCAACAGCAGTGCGCGCTCGTCCAATACCCCAACCGCTGTTGGCGAAGGGCGCAAATGCGGGGGCGAAAGAGCGTGCATAGACAGCGGCGAGCGTCGGAACCGTTTAGCGTAGCAGAAGGGCAATTACCGATTAGCCAAGTTTGTTCGATAAGCAGTTGGTTGCTGGGATGGGTCGTGCAAGTGTGCAACTTCCCTGCACCGTACTCTATGGGCTGCCGGTGGTTTGGGGAATCCCGCAACCCCGGGGCGGCACCCCGCCGTGGCCGTGTTCTTCGTGTGAAAGTGCGCATCGCCAACAGATCTGTGCCTTACTGGCTTAAATGCGTTGCGAATAGACCGGCACCCGAAGACGGCGTCGTGATGGTCAAAGTGGCAAACCGATGGCTGCGCCCTGCGCCCTGATCGAGCAGCCGCAGCAGCGCCTGGCGGTTGCGCTGCATCGACAAGTTGCACAGCAGCAACCGGTCACCCGGCTGCGCTTGCACTGGTGTCCGCGCGGCGATCGCGCGCTTCAGGCCGGTCGCCCGCGTTGCCGGCGGCGCTTCATACGGGCGGCGCCACGGCACCACCTTGCAGCGCCCATCAGCGTCGCCGTTGCAAGCGTCGGTGTACTGACCTGCATCGAGCACCGCGCCGGGATGCTGCGGTCATTCGTCTCGCAGGTGGGGTGGAGACTGCCCCTCGGCCGGCTCGCCGGTCGCCGGGTCGATCCAGTCGCTGATGCCGATCTCGGCTTCAGCTTCCGGCAAAGTCTCAGCCGGCGCTGGCGCCTCGTCGTCGGCAGCGTTCATGTCGGCCAGCGCCAGCTCGAAGGTCGCGAAAGGGCCGAACTCGTTCTTACCGTCGAGCGCAATCCAGTGGTAACCGTCCGGTCGCATCATGATGCGACCCTGGCCGTTGTCGTCGGTTTCGGGCTCCGCCTCCGGGCGCTCCACCCGGCCTTGAATCTGTGCGTTGCGTTTCATTGCAATCCCCCTTGCCGTCACGCCGTGATAAGACGTCTGTTGTATCACTTTACGATGCGCCCGTGCGGTCAAGTTGCCGCCACGAGATGCCGACGGCCGTTTCCGGCGCGCGTCCTATTGTTGCATCGTTCGTGTAGGCACGGGGGGCGATGCACACATCGTCATCGTGGACACGATGCGCAACGGGGTTGCGGCACCAGTGCCAGGGCTGTTGACCTTCGAATGGTTCGCGCGATTCGATTGTCAAACAGGCCCTAATCGGTAACCGGGTAAGACCGCGATGTGATCAGCCCGAGTGGCGTCGTCACTTTCACCGTCAGCAACCCGCTTGTGACCTGGTTATTGCATAGATAACCCGGAGTCGTGACACCGTTTTCTGTGGTGCCCTGGCCGGTCTGCAAAGCATCGCTCTGAATGGTCACAAAATAAGTCCAGGCGGCTTCACTGGGCTCATTCGTGTTGGGCACGATGACGCTCGTCTCGCTCAGTATCTTGCCATTGGAGGCAGTGAACTCGATGGTTGTGCCGGCGGGCAATATATTCCCGGGCAAGGTGTTGCCCGCAAAGACAGTCGGGTTGCCATCCCTGATCGCAATCGGAAGCGTCTTTGGCACGTTGACAAACGGCGTACCGTCAACGCAATGGCTCAAGGCTACCGGCAAAGCGCCAAGCGCCGTCAGGTTGGCGCCACTGGTCGACAGCACCTGAACCAAAGCCGCACGCACATGGGTCGCCTGCCTGTCGAAGCTCTGAGGAGACTTCAGCACGCCGTTGTAGATTGCATCCCCTGCGCTATCCCACGTACCGCTCGAGTCGGTATCGATGAATGTTTCACCAGCAACCCGAGCCGCGTTGCCCGTCGCCCAAATATCGTCGGGGTCTACCGGCACAAGTGTGGTTCCAAACACACCCCAGTTTGCGTTGGCGTTGCGATTGTTGATGGCCCGGTCGTTGCGGAACGGCTCGCCCAAATCCTGGAACGCTTCACCGGCTTCAAACAGATTGTTCCCGTTCGTATCGTCGAAGCTTTCCTCGCCCAATGCATATGCCAGGATGGTGATGCGCCCGTCGGTGGGACGCGGATTGGCGGCGCAAAAGCGCACGCTACATTGGCCGGGAACGCCTTTTTGCGTGATCACCGTGCCATCGGTCAGCGTTGTGTCGACCAAACCGGTCAGGCACGACGCGTCGACCGTACCCCCTTCGGCGGTGAAGCTGACCGCAGTGCCGTCCGGCGCCGGGTTGTTGAAGTGGTCGGCCAGACTGACCCTTACCCTCGATCCAATCGGCGTCTCGCAGCCGTCGTGGTTCATGCCCTCGACGTTGAAAATCTCGGTGCTCAACGAGACGCTGTTTTGGTCCGGAACGCCCGTCGATACCACGAGCTGATCAGACAAGGTGGTGATCTGCGTGCCGGCCAAGGTCGCCGTCACGCGCACGGGCGTGTTGATGGTTCCAGCCGCCACAACGGTGCTGACCTTACCGTCTGCGCCCGTCGTCGATGTCTCGGGATTACGCGTCAGACCGCCCACATACGTTGTCAAGTCGAAGCTGACCAATTGCCCCGCAACAGGGTTGCCATTCTTGTCGAGCACCTTGAACGTGACCGTCGAAGATTCCTGGCGTCCAGGGCCACCGGTACCTGTCAGGGCGATGTTTTGCGGCAGCGCCGAGACGAA
>JAOTTZ010000318.1 GCA_029864165.1 Burkholderiaceae bacterium | reverse complement strand
TCCGCAGCAGCGCGAGAACTTGCTGCGGTACTTGGTTGGCTTGTGCAACCATCGCCGTGCCGGCCTGTTGCAGAATTTGGGCGCGTGACAGATTGGAGGTTTCAGTGGCGAAGTCGGCGTCCATGATGCGGCCGCGTGCGGCTGCCATGTTCTCCGCGTACACCTGCAGCTGTGTCACGATGGTTTCGAATCGGCTCTGAAGCGCGCCTGCTTCGGCGCGCGCTGAGTTGACGAGATCCAAGTCCGCGTCCACGTTGTCGATCACGCTGCTGGCGCCGGACTGCGAGCTGATATCGGCGGCCGAGAAGGCAGCAAGCGCTGTCATGTCGAAGTTGATCGTGGTTGCGATCACGTCTGCCGAGTCTGCGCCGATCTGGAAGTTGGCGGTGGTGAGCGTTCCGTCGAGCAGATGCACGCCGTTGAACTTGGAAGTGGTGGCGACGCGGTTGATCTCAGAGACCAATTGAGTGGCCTCAGCATTCAGGTTTACACGGTCAGCATCAGAAATGGCACCGTTGGCCGACTGCACGGCGAGCTCGCGAATACGCTGCAGACTGCCGGCGACCTGCCCAAGCGCACCTTCTGCCGTTTGGAACAAGGAAATGCCATCGTTGGCGTTGCGCATCGCGACGTTCGAGCCACGTACTTGCGCAAAGATCCGCTCGGCGATGGCCATGCCGGCGGCATCGTCTTTTGCCGAGTTGACCCGTAGGCCAGACGACAAACGTTGCATCGACGTAGCCAGCGAACCTTGTGACGCTGACAGATTACGCTGCGCGTTCAGCGAGATCGTATTGGTGTTGATGGTCATTGACATGTTCGTCGCTCCTAGACAAGTCGTTGGCTACCGTGTTGGATGCCGGTCACTTCAGGCCCGCGGTTGTTCGGCCAGTGCTTTGGATTTTTCCGCCATACGTCACAGAGCAATCGCGGGAAACGAACGGAAATTACCCATCAGTTCCTTGTTGCGCCGGTGGAGTCGGGGCCATCGCTACCCCGTTGACGCGAACCCGCAAAAAAAAGCCGCCCCGTAGGGCGGCTTGGTTTGACGCGGATATCTGCTGTGTTTAACGCAGGAGTGCCAACACTTGGGCCGGTACCTGATTGGCCTGCGCCACCATCGCAGTGCCAGCCTGTTGCAGGATCTGGGCCCGTGACAGGTTCGCCGTCTCTGTCGCAAAGTCAGCGTCCATGATGCGGCCACGCGACGCGGTGATGTTCTCTGCGTACACCTGCAGCTGGCCCACGGCAGCTTCGAAGCGGCTCTGGAGCGCGCCTGCATCGGCGCGTGCAACGTTGACCGTGTTCAGGTCTGTGTCCATCGCGTCGATGACCGCGGTGGCGCCTGCCTGTGTGCTGATGTCGGCAGCCGAGTACGCGCTGAGCGCGGTCATGTCAAAGGAAATCGCGGTGGTGATGACATCGCCTGAGTCAGCGCCGACCTGGAAGTCAGCGGTGGTAAACGTTCCATCGAGCAGGTTCTGGCTGTTGAACCTGGTCGTGTCACCAACGCGGGCGATTTCTGCGACCAACTGCGTCACCTCGGCGTTCAAGTTTCCCCGGTCAGTGTCAGAAAGTGCGCCGTTGGCCGACTGCACTGCCAGCTCACGAATCCGTTGCAGGCTGTCGTTGATCCTTCCAAGTGCGCCTTCAGCGGTCTGGAACATCGAGATGGCGTCGTTGGCGTTGCGCGTCGCAACGATCGAGCCGCGCACCTGGGTATTCATACGCTCGGCGATCGCCAGACCGGCGGCGTCGTCCTTGGCGGAATTGACCCGAAGGCCGGACGACAGACGTTGCATAGACAGCGCAAGGCTACCCTGCGACGTTGACAGATTGCGTTGCGCATTCAACGAGATGACGTTGGTGTTGATAGTCATGGCCATGAAAAATTCTCCTAAAGGGTTGAAGTGACTTCCGGCAAGAGCGCCGGCATTGCCTCGGTGGACTTGTCGTTCATGTCCGACTCATCCACCTCGACACCCCCCCTCAAAAGGCGGGGGCCTGCTGCGCCCGGCGTGAGTCAATCCTCAAATCTCGTTGGAGTGGCAAAAAGGTAGTGCACTCTACGAAACGTTTGGTCGGCTACTCCGGACCCCGGTTCAGATTGCTCCTCCCCGTTGGTGAAGTTATCGGTAAATTGCGTCCACGACTTTAGAGGTTTGTCAAGTTAAATTTGCGGGGTGATTTGGAACCATTTTTTGTGCCGCCCCTAAGCTACGAATATCGGCAGTTTCAACGCTGAAGTTGAAGGGGCGATCACCCCGCGCAGTGGTCTTGTTCACGGCCATGCCATGAACAAGTGGCGCCGGTGGCGGGACGAGCCCGCCGGCTGTACCGCGACAATGGCTTCACGCGGCGCCTCTTGGGCGCTCAACTCATGCGCTACTTTGTGCCATGTCTTTTACCGACGCCCCATTGCGCTGCCCCAGATTCGCTCGCCTAGACGCGCTGCGGGGCCTGGCCATCGTGTGGATGGTTGCGTTTCACCTGTGCTTTGATCTCAACCACTTTGGCGTCATACCCAAGCAAAACTTTTACACCGACCCATTTTGGACCGTGCAACGTATATGCATCGTCAGCCTATTCGTGTTTTGCGCTGGGCTGGGGCAAGCGGTTGCTTGGCGTCAGGGCCACGACCGGCTGCGTTTTTGGAAGCGCTGGGCGCAAGTCGTGGCTTGCGCAGGGTTGGTGACGGCGAGTTCTTTGCTGATGTTTCCGCGCAGCTATATCTCGTTCGGCGTGCTGCACGGTGTCGCGCTGATGCTGGTCGTCGTTCGCCTGAGCGCGAACTGGGGGTACTGGTTGTGGCCACTGGGCTTGCTGGCGATCTTGCTGCCCCAATTCGTAGCGCACCCGTTCTTCGATAGCCGCTATACGAACTGGGTGGGGTTGGTCACGCAAAAGCCCGTGACCGAAGACTATCTGCCAATCTTGCCCTGGTTGGGCCTGATGTGGTGGGGCATGGCTTGGGGACAGTGGGCGTTGCGTCATGGGCATGGTTGGCTGAGTGGGAGCCTGCCCAGGGCCCTGGGCCCATTGGCAATCCTGGGCCGTTGGCCTTTGACGTTTTACATGTTGCACCAGCCGCTGCTGATCGGCATGGTGTTGGCGTTTGCGGCAATGAGCGTGAACCCATGAACGCCAAAACGCTTTTTGGCTTTCACGCCGTTGCCGTGCGGCTGAAGACGGCACCGGGAACTGTCTACGAGATTCATGTCGATACCTCGCGCCGAGATCAGCGCATGCGGGTCTTTGTCGAGCGGGCCAAGGAGGCCGGTGCGAAGTTGATCGACAGCGACGACGAGCGT
>JAOTTZ010000319.1 GCA_029864165.1 Burkholderiaceae bacterium | reverse complement strand
CGCAGTGCCGGGGCCGTGCCTGCCAACGCCAGGTTGATGCCTTCGTCGGCCAACAGCACCGTGCCCCTGAGCGCGTGCGACCGGGCTTGCGAGAGTATGCTATCGCGCAGTGCCAGCGTGTCGCTCACGGTGACGAACTGGTAGGCGGATACGTTCAGAATAGTTTTCACCGCGCAAATTTTAAGCAGTGTGATGCTACTAGCCTGGATGTTGCGCCGAGTCGCTCACCGTTTGTTGAAGACACCGCATGCACACTGAGTTTTTCTTTCACAACCAGCCGACCGATTTGGATACGACGCCACCGCGCACACACTGCCTGCCGCGCACGACGCTGATGAAATCTCGGCGCTAACCATGGCATTCATTCACCTGCGCACTCACACCGAATACTCCATCGTCGATGGGACGCTGCGAATCGATGAAGCGGTGGTTGCGGCAGCTGGCGATGGGCAGGGCGCGATAGCGATCACCGACATATCCAACCTGTTCGCGGCCGTGAAGTTGTACAGCGCTGCGCGCAAGGCTGGCGTGAAACCGATCGTCGGCGCCGATGTTTGGATTGAACCCGACGGAGGCGACAAGCACCCGAGTCGGCTGCTGCTGTTGGTGAAAGACAGCGTAGGTTACCAAAATTTGTGCGTGCTGCTAGCGCGTGCATGGACCGACCCCACGGCGCGTGCGCAGGCTTGGCTGAAGTGGTCGTGGTTGGCCGAAAACGGCGACGGGTTGATCGCATTGTCGGGCGCCGATATGGGTGCGATCGGGCTGGCGCTACTGGGGCGCGATACGCAGCGCGCGTCGCTGATCGCCCAAAGACTGGCGGCGCTTTTTCCGCAGCGCTTTTATATCGAGCTGCAGCGCGCGGGCCTGCCTGTCCACGAAGCCCATGTGCGCTTGGCGGTGCCACTGGCGGCGTCACTGGGGCTGCCGGTGGTGGCGACACACCCGGTGCAGTTTCTGCACGCCGAAGATTTCGAGGCGCACGAGGCGCGTGTCTGCGTGGCCGAAGGTGAAACCCTGTCCAACCCTCGACGCGTCAAGCGATTCAGCCGCGATCAGTATTTTAAAACCCAGGTGCAAATGCAGGCGCTGTTCGGCGACTTACCGACGGCGCTGCACAACTCGGTCGAAATTGCGCGCCGCTGTAACCTCGATTTAGAACTCGGTCGGCCAAAGCTGCCCGAGTTTCCTACGCCATCGGTTGATGGTGTTCAACGCACGGTTGACGACTATCTGCGAGGCCGCGCTCTAACCGGCCTTGGGCATCGTCTGTCGCAGCTTTTTCCAGACGCCTTGCAGCGAGAGCGCGAACAACCGCGCTACAAGAAGCGGCTGGAGTTCGAGATCGCCACCATCTTGAAGATGGGTTTTCCGAGCTACTTTTTGATCGTTGCCGACTTCGTCCTTTGGGCGCGCGAGCACGGCTGCCCGGTGGGCCCTGGGCGGGGCTCGGGCGCGGGTTCATTGGTGGCGTATGCACTCAAGATCACCGACCTCGACCCGCTGCGCTATGGGCTGCTGTTCGAGCGATTTTTGAATCCAGAACGGGTGTCCATGCCCGACTTTGACATCGATTTTTGTCAAGCCAATCGCGAGCGCGTGATCGACTACGTGAAAGAAAAGTACGGCCGCGGCGCTGTCAGCCAAATTGCCACCTTTGGCACCATGGCGGCCAAAGCCGCGCTGCGCGACGTGGGTCGGGTGCTCGGCATGAGCTACGGCCATGTGGACAGCGTGGTCAAGCTGATTCCTTCTCCGCCTGGCCGAGCGGTGACGCTTGCGCGCGTGCCCGAGCAACCGGAAAGTAACGTGGTCTACGCGCGCAAGGAAAACCCGGAAATCGAATCGCGCGAGAAGAACGAAGAAGAAGTTGGTGAGTTGCTGTCGCTGGCCATGCGCGTGGAAGGCATAGTCCGCAACGTCGGTATGCACGCTGGGGGCGTGTTGATAGCGCCTGGCCAGATCACCGACTTCTGTCCGCTCTATATGCAGCCGGGCAGCGACAACGTCGTCAGCCAGTTCGACAAAGACGACGTTGAGGCGATCGGCTTGGTGAAGTTCGACTTTCTGGGTCTTGCCACGCTGACGATACTGGAGTTGACCAAAGATTTAGTTCGCGCCCGCCACCCTGACCAGGGCAGTTTCAGCTTCGAGGGCCTGGCGCTGGACGATCTGGCTACTTACCGGTTGATGTCCGAAGGCAAGACGGTGGCCGTGTTCCAGCTCGAAAGCCCGGGCATGCAACGGATGCTGTGCGATGCCAGGCCCAGCGTATTCGAGGATGTGATTGCTTTGGTGGCGCTGTACCGTCCCGGCCCGATGGACCTGATCCCATCGTTTTGCGCGCGCAAACATGGGCGAGAGCAGGTCGAGTATCCGCATCCGCTGATGGAAGACCTGCTCAAAGAAACCTACGGCATCATGGTGTACCAGGAGCAGGTGATGCAGGTAGCGCAGCGCTTGGGTGGTTATTCACTGGGTGCTGCGGACTTGTTGCGCCGCGCGATGGGCAAGAAAAAGCCTGAGGAGATGGCTGCGCAGCGCGCAATCTTTGCAGCCGGCGCGGCCGGCAACGGCCTCACTGAAGCCAAGGCCAACGAGATATTCGACTTGATGGAAAAGTTTGCCGGTTACGGGTTCAACAAGTCGCATGCGGCGGCCTACGCGCTGCTGGCTTACCACACGGCCTGGGCCAAGGCACACTTCCCGGCGGAGTTTGTCGCTGCCAACATGAGCGTTGCGTTGGACGACACCGACAAGCTCAAAGTTTTTCGCGACGACGCGTCGGCGCTGGGCATGGCGTTCGAGTTGCCAGACATCAACCGCGGCGTCTACCGCTTCGAACCGGTTGACGATCAGACCATACGCTACGGTCTGGGTGCTATCAAGGGTACTGGGCAAGGCGCTATCGAGGCCATCATCGACGCGCGCGCTGCCGGCGGCCCGTTCAAGAGCTTGTTTGACTTTTGTGCGCGCGTAGACCGTGGCCGCGTCAACAAGCGCGCGGTTGAGGCGCTGATCAAGGCGGGCGCCTTCGACTTGATTGAATCGCACCGCGCGGCGCTTGTGGCGAGCGTCGGTTTGGCCTTCGATTACGCCGACACGCAGCTTGCGCACGCACACCAGTGCGGGCTGTTCGACGATCCTGCCGGTGCGGGTGAGTCGCACGCCGCCTCAACAAATGAACCTGGGTTGATCGCCGCGCAGCCATGGAGTATCAAGGAGCGGCTGAGCCTGGAGAAAACCGCTGTAGGTTTTTGCTTGTCGGGCCACCTGTTCGACCAAAGTGCGGACGAAGTGCGTCAAATCGT
>JAOTTZ010000317.1 GCA_029864165.1 Burkholderiaceae bacterium | reverse complement strand
CACCGCACGGTGCTGACCAATGTGCAATACGGTCTAGAAGTACAGGGCATGGCGCGCAAGCTGCGCGAGCTCGCGGCCAACCAATGGATAGAGCGCGTGGGGTTGAATGGGTTCGAGCGCAGCTTCCCGCACGAGCTGTCGGGTGGCATGCAGCAACGCGTCGGGCTGGCACGCGCGCTGGCCATAGACGCGCCGGTGCTGCTGATGGACGAGCCTTTCTCTGCCCTCGATCCGCTGATCCGCAACGACATGCAGACCTTGCTGCTCGATTTGCAGCAAGAGATCGGCAAGACCATCGTCTTCATCACACACGACCTGGACGAGGCGCTGCGGCTGGGGGACCGTATAGCCGTTTTGCGCGACGGCGGGGTGGTTCAGCAAGGTGGCGCGCAAGACATCTTGCTGCGGCCGGCGGACAGCTACGTCGCCGCCTTTGTCAAAGAGGTCAACCGGGGCAAAGTGATCCGCTGCCGAGCGCTGATGACCCCCGGTGCACCGGTGCAAGGCCCGTCGATTCGCGCGCACGAATTGATAGAGGTGGCCGCCCGCATCATGGCCACCGAGAACGCCGAGGCGGCCAATGTGACCAACGCCAAAGGTCAGGTGTTGGGAACAATCACGCAGTCGGCCGTGGTCGAGGCGATGGTGCCACCCGCCGAGGCGGCTGGGGCTACTGCGGCTTGAGTTGCCGCAGCGTTGCGGGTGCGGAGGCCCTGAATGAATGCAACGGGAGAGCACTCGGTCAACTCTCAGCGTTCGCCTCTAGCGGTTGGCGCCGATGAAGGCGGTGTATGAGACGCTGCATCGGTGGATGGCGCCTGCGCTGTGGGTTCAGAGGGGGGCTCGGTGGCCAGGGGCTGAGCAATATCGGACTCTGGCGCTAGGCGCAGCAACTGCATGTCGGCCAGCGACGCGTAGAGCGGCCGCGACAGCGTTCGTGAAACCGCGCTGGACACCAGCGCACAGGCCATTAGCGTGAGCACCAGCGCGTGGCCATCGACCATCTCCATGACGATGATGAACGCGGTCATCGGCGCCTGCGTGACCGCCGCGAGAAATCCAACCATGCCCAGCGCGATCAGCGTCGGTGCGTCGGGGTAATGCATGAACTGGGCAATGTCGTTGCCCAGCGCTGCACCGATCGACAGCGACGGCGCGAAGATGCCGGCCGGCACGCCCGACCAGGCGGTGACCCAGGTGGCAATGAACTTGAAGAACACGTAAGACTGCGACACGATTCCGGTGCCTTCGAGCATGTGGCGCGTGTGCGAATAGCCGCTGCCGAAGGTGGCGGCACCGGTGACGACGCCGACCACCGCCACCACCAGGCCGCAGCCCCCCGCGAACAGCACCGGATGTTCGCGGCGATAGCGGCTTAAACGGTCAGGCCCGTCACCGGCCAGCGAGCGCAGCAGCAACCGTGCGAACAGGCCGCCGGCTACGCCGCAGGCCAGCGCCACCACCAGCGCTGGGCCGAGCAGTGACAGGGTCACTGCCGGCACGTGAATGACGCCGAAATAGGTGGCGTTGCCGTTGAACGAGACGGCGATCAGGCCGGACAGCACGATGCCGGCTATCAGCAAGCCGCTGCTGCGCTGCTCGGGGGTTCGCGAGAGCTCTTCGATCGCGAACATTACCCCGGCCAGCGGCGTGTTGAACGCGGCTGCGATCCCCGCTGCGCCGCCCGTGACCAGCAGGCCATGTGTTGAGACCGTCGAACGTTGCGGTAGCAAGCGGCGCCCCGCCAACATGACGCCGGCGGCTATCTGCACCGAAGGTCCTTCGCGGCCCAGCGACAGGCCACCGAGCAGGCCAAGCGCCGTCAACACGAATTTGGCCGCCGACAGTTTCAGCGAAACAAAGAGGCCTCGGTTGCTAGGATTCACGTCGGGCTCGAGCGACGCCATCACCTGTGGAATGCCCGAGCCTGCTGCGCCGGCGGCGAAGCGCGTGGTCAGCCAGACCACGACCACGGTACACAGCGGCGTCCACAGCAGCGGTGACCACCACCAGGCCGCGCTCAGGTCGTCAAATGCATCCATGGTCCACTCGGTGAGGCGGGTGAACAGGACCACCGTTAGCCCGGCCGCTGCGGCCATAGCGAACACGACCGCGCGCGACCACCACACCCCCCAGTTCGCAAACTCTCTGCGGAAGGCGGTGGTGATTTGGTGGTCTTGTGTCATAGCCGGGACTGGCGGTACGGAGTGTTGCCAGGATTCGGTGTGTGGCACGCCGCGTCACCCAAGGCAGTCGCCCTATCGCACAAACGTATTCTCGCTGCTTCGGGTACGCCGATGTCCTCGTTGACGGCAAATTCAATGACGCTAGGGAGTCCGCGTGAGCTGACGCAAAGCGCACTTTGGCCAGAAGATCGTGGCACGCGCCGAGTTCGTCGCTGTTAAGACGATGTCTGATACCGGGCTAGGCTGACGATCGGCACGGCGCCCCGAGCTAAAATCCGCCTCGATCTGCGGGTGTAGTTCAATGGCAGAACGGAAGCTTCCCAAGCTTCATACGAGGGTTCGATTCCCTTCACCCGCTCCACCGATACCCGCTTGTGGTGGCCCTGCTGGCGGCGCAGTTTCTAGTCGGCAGCAAGACATCTCCTTCCTGGCCCAGTGCGAGATCCCCAGTTCATCCAGTTGCACCGACTTGACGACGATGCGTTGCGCGATGAGCTGAGCGCTGCGTTGTTGTCGCGACCCGCGCGCGTTTCGCCCAAGTTCCTCTACGACGCGCTGGGCTCGCGCCTGTTCGAGGCCATCACCGAGTTGCCCGAGTACTACCCCACGCGTACCGAGGCCGCCATCTTCGAGCAGTACGCCAAGGACATGGCCGCAGCCATCGGCAGCGCCGCGACGCTGATCGATCTTGGCGCCGGCAACTGCGAAAAGGCAGCGCGCTTATTCGCGGCGCTGCGCCCGGCGCGCTATGTGGCGGTCGATATTTCAACCGAGTTCCTGCGCAATGCGCTCACCGGCTTGCAACGCCGCTTCCCTGGCATGGACATGCTGGGCGTTGGTGTTGACTTTTCGCGCTCGCTCGGTCTGCCGCCGCAAGCGCTGGTGGGCCGCACAGTGTTCTTCTACCCAGGCTCGAGCATAGGCAATTTCGCGCCGGCCGATGCGCTCGTTTTCTTGCGCTCGGTGCGTGCGGCCTGTGCGGGCGGCGGACTGCTGATCGGTGTAGACCTCGTGAAGTCGAGCGCGTTATTGCAGGCCGCCTACGACGACGCGCTGGGGGTCACTGCCGCATTCAACCTGAACCTGCTGCTGCATCTGAACAAGTTGATCGGGAGCGACTTTCGCGT
>JAOTTZ010000316.1 GCA_029864165.1 Burkholderiaceae bacterium | reverse complement strand
ACTTGCCGAAAAACCCGGGCACGAACATCAGCGGCATAAACGCGGCCATGTTGGTCAACACGCTGAAGGTGACCGGTGAGGCGACGTCCTTGGCGCCCTGCAAGGCCGCCTCCATATAGCTCATACCGCGCTGGCGGTACTCGTAGATGTTCTCGCCGGCGACCACCGCGTCGTCGACGACGATGCCCAGGCTGATGATGAAGGCGAACATCGAGATCATGTTGATGCTGGCGCCCATGCCGGGCAGGAACAAGAGCGCGCCCAGGAACGAAATCGGAATGCCCATCGTGACCCAGAACGCCAGCTTCAGTTCTAGAAACAACGCCATCAATACGAAGACCAACACCAGGCCAAGAAAAGCGTTCTTCAGCAGCAGTTGCAGTCGCTGCTGGTAAATCTCGGACCGGTCGTTCAGCACAACAGCGTCAACACCGTCGGGCAGGCTGCTGCGGATTGAATCGAGCGCGCTGCGAGTGGCTTGTGAGACACCCGTAGGCGTCTGGTCGCCGATCCGGAATACCTCCAACCCAATCGCCGGCAGGCCGTTGTAGCTTGCGGATTCCCCTTGCGTCTCGTCAAAGCCTTCGCGCACGGTGGCGATTTCGCGCAGATGCACGACGGTACCGTCGGCGGCGGTGACGATCGGCAGCATCGCAAACTCGCGCGCCCAATCGCGACGCTCCGCCACGCGCACCAAGATTTCGCCGGCACGGGTTTCCAAGCTACCGCCACTGGCGTCTATGGACGCGTTGGCAATGCGGTCGGCGATCTGTCCCAACGTCAGCCCGTACGCTTGCAAGCTCGCCGTTGGCACGTCGACGTGAACGCGGTATTCGCGGGCGCCCTGCAACTCGACCTGGGTCACACCCGGCGCCGCCAGCAACTGGTCACGCAAGGTCTCTGCCAACTCGCGCAAAACCAGCTCTGAAACGTTGCCGTACAGCAGCAAGGTAAGCACGCTGCGCGTTCGTTTGGCCAGCGCGATATTTGGCCGCTCGGCGTCCTGCGGGAAGGTATTGATTCGCGAAACGGCTTGTTGCACGTCCTGAAATACCGCGTTGGCGTCTGCGGCATCGGTCAGTTCGGCAACGACTGCGGCATTACCTTCGCCGGCGGTTGAGGTGATTTCGTCGATGCCTTCTATGCCCTGCAACGCTTCCTCGACCACCAGCACGATGCCTTGCTCGACGTCCTCAGGGCTGGCGCCGGGATAAGCGACCGTGACGGAAATTCGATCGAGCGAAAACTCTGGGAATACTTCTTTCTTGATTTGCAGGCTGGCGATAAGACCGCCCACCACCAGCACCAGCATCACAAGGTTGGGCGTGACGCCGTTGCGCGTCATCCAGGCAATAGCGCCCTGGCCGGGTTCGCTCATCAGTGGCCACCCACCGGCGCTATCGTCTGCGCGTTATCCGAGTTCTGCGCGCCAGGCGGCGTGGATTTAGAGACCGCCCGAACCCGCATGCCTTCAACAGCGCTGGGCAGCAAACTGCTGACGATGCGCTCGCCCGGCCGCAAGCTACCGCGGACCAGCACCGCCGAATCGCCCCGGTGCAGCACCTGCACGTCGACCGCGCGCAGGCGATCGTCGCGCACTGCCCACGCACGCGAGCCATCCAGCCAGGCGGGGTCGAGGCGAAACACCTGCTCCAGTTCGCGTCCCGCGATCCGGGCGTCGACAAAGGCGCCCAGTAACAAAGGCTCACGACGGTCCGCCGCGGGCGCACCCACTTCCACCAGTATTCGAGCACGGCGGCCCTGCGTTTCCACCGCATCCAGCGCCTGAATCACCCGCCCCGACCACGGCGGCGCCTGCGGCTGGCTTACGTCGCGCAGTTGCACGGCGGAACCGCCACGTCCCCTTGTGCCTGGTAGCGCGATCCAACGCAGGCTGTCGACCGGAACCAGCAGAGTGACCCAGAGCGGATGCGCGGCAGCTAGTTCGCCCAACACCGTGGCTGTGCCGCTGATCTGCGCGCCGACACCAATACTGCGACTCAGTATCAGCGCATCAAACGGCGCCCTCACCGCTGTACGTTCCAGGTTCAGTCGCGCTTGTGCTACGGTAGCCTGGGCCGCCTGCACCGCCGCCTCGGCAGCGCGTAACTGCGGTTCACGCAGCATCAAGGCGCGCTCTGCATCATCAACCTTGAGATCGAGCACCGCGAAATCCCCGCGCGCTACCGATTGACTTCCTCTCTCCTGGGCCAGTGCTGCCTCGGCCGATGCCAGACCGGCTTGCGCACTGTTCAATGCAATCTGATAGTCGCTGGGGTCGATCTGCAGCAACAGTTCGCCGGCCGGCACGCGCTGCCCTGGTACAAAGTGCTTGCTCAACATGGTGACCCGCCCAGTGACTTGCGCCGACAAGTTGATGCGTTGGGCGGCCTCAACCTGCCCGTGCGCCGAAACCCAGACTCGCTCAGTGGACGGCTGCAGCGTCGCGGTTTCGACCAACCGTGCTTGCCGCTCCGGCGCTCGGCGCTCAGCGCGCGGGGCGGTAGCGATCAGCAGGCGGCTGATCAGCACCGCAACCAGCAACACCGCGACGATGATCGCGCCGAACATCCAACGGCTGCGACGCGACGACTGGAGGGCATTCATTTACTGGGGCTCCGAAAGTTGCGAATCGGTGGTTGGCAGTGGCCCGGCCAAGTAGCGGAACAGTGCAATGCGCTGCTCTGCCAACGACTGGCGAGCCGACAACCTGTCACGCCGCAAGCTGCTGTTGGCGATCTGAGCGTCGAGCAGACTCGGGTAGGTGCTGCTGCCATTGCGCAGTTGGCGTTCGAGCCTATCGACCACCGTGTCGGACAGTCGCAGTTGCTCGTCCAGGCTATTGACGCTGACCCGCAATTGGTGGTCCTGCAACAAAGCATCCTGGACTTCGCGAAACGCTGCCAATACGGCGCGACGGTACTCGATGATGCGTTGATCGAGCACAGCGCGGGCCCGCTCCACTTCGGCGCGGCGCGCGCCACCGTCGATCAATGGTACGGTCACGGCCCCCACCAGGGCGCCGAGCCAGTTGTCGAATAACTTGGCTGTGCCAGCGTCGTTGCTCACGTAAGACGCGGTCAGATTCAGTTGCGGAAAGCGGTTCGCAATCGCCGCGGCCACTGCGCTGTCAGCGGCCCTGACTTGCAGCCATGCCTGTTGTACGTCGGGGCGCCGCGCCACTGTCTTTGCGGGTACTCCGGTGGCTGGCAACGGCGGCAAGGCCAGCGGCTGCCTGCCGGTGATGTCACGGCTGCCAGCGGCCTGCCCCAGCAGTTCCTCCAGTGCATGGCGAAGGCGCCCGAGATCGGCCTCGGTGGTT
>JAOTTZ010000315.1 GCA_029864165.1 Burkholderiaceae bacterium | reverse complement strand
CATCGCCTCGTTGGCGCCGGGGCCGTTGACCTGCTGGCTCTGACCCATGCCGTCACGGATGGTCTTGCCGCCGCCGAACTTGACTTCCTCGCCGTAGCCGCCGGCGCGCAGGGTCAGGTCGTCCTCAACCTCGATTGTCAGCTCGGTGTCGGCCAGCCGCACGCGGTCGCCCTTGGTGGGGCCGAACATTTCCGCGTAGGCGCGGCGGGTGATGGTTGCCACTACAGTGCCCCCTGCACCAGGCCGCGAAAGCCCCATACCTGGCGCCGACCCGCATAGTCCACCAATTCCACCGTGCGCTGCTGCCCGGGCTCGAAACGCACGGCGGTGCCCGAAGCGATGTTCAGCCGCATGCCGCGTGCGGCCGCGCGGTCGAACTTCAGCGCAGCGTTGGTCTCGCCAAAGTGGTAGTGCGAGCCGACCTGAATCGGCCTGTCGCCGCTGTTTTCGACCACCAGCGTCAGAGTGCGGCGCCCAGGGTTGAGCGCGTGGTCGCCGCCGTCGGTGAGCAATTCACCCGGAACCATCACTTCCTCCGCGACCACCAAAGCACCGAAAAAAGTACGGTTGCCATGACGGCAAGGCCCCAGGCGTCTGTGGCATGCCAGTGGCCGCTGTCAGACAAACCATGACCTTGGTGGGCCGACGCGGCGCCAGACAGCGCCAGATACAGTGCGGTGGAAAACATCTTCATGACTTCATCTCCTGCTGGTAGGCCACGGCAGACAGCGACTACGCAATCGGCTGGTGCACCGTGACCAGTTTGGTGCCGTCGGGAAAAGTAGCCTCGACTTGAATGTCGGGAATCATCTCGGCAACGCCTTCCATCACGTCGGCGCGCGTGAGCACAGTCTTGCCCTCGCTCATCAGCGCGGCCACGCTCTTGCCGTCGCGCGCGCCTTCCATGACGGCGGCACTGATCAACGCCACCGCCTCGGGGTAGTTGAGTTTGACGCCGCGCGCTTTGCGTCGCTCAGCCAGCAACGCAGCGCTGAACACCAGTAGTTTGTCCTTCTCTCGCGGCGTCAGTTCCATTCGCCGTTATCTCCTTCGATTACTGGACTGCGCCCAATTTTGAACCGAATAAAGCGGACTTTAAACAACAAATCTCGGCAGGTGAAGAAATGGACCAAACAATATCGTACTATGGTGGCGTTTCGACCGCTCATGGGCGGTCTGACGACAAGAAAGTTAGCGAAGCTTTAACGAGGCCCGCTCAGCAGGGAGTTGAGGATCAGGACCGTCGCCCCCGCTATGGGCACCACTACCAATAGGAGAGAGAATTATGAAACGTCGTTTTGCACTTAAGGCCGCGAGCGCTGCGTTGGCGCTGTCGGGCTTGTTATCGCTGTCTGCCTTTGCAGCCGGCACTATCAAGGTGGGTGTGCTGCACTCACTGTCGGGCACCATGGCCATTTCTGAAACGGTGTTGAAAGACACGGTGCTGATGGCCATAGACGAGATCAACGCCAAGGGCGGCGTGCTCGGCAAGCAGTTAGAGCCCGTGGTGGTCGATCCGGCGTCGAACTGGCCGCTTTTCGCCGAGAAAGCGCGCCAGCTGGTCAGCAGCGACAAGGTCGCTGTGGTCTTTGGCTGCTGGACCAGCGTGAGCCGCAAGTCGGTGTTGCCGGTGTTCGAAGAGTTGAACGGTTTGCTGTTCTACCCAGTGCAGTATGAGGGTGAAGAACTGAGCAAAAATGTTTTCTATACCGGCGCCGCACCGAATCAGCAGGCCATTCCAGCGGTTGAGTATCTGATGAGCAAGGATGGCGGTGGCGCCAAGCGCTTCGTGCTCTTGGGTACCGACTACGTCTACCCGCGTACGACCAACAAAATCCTGCGCGCCTTTTTGCACAGCAAGGGCATCACCGACGCCGACATTCTGGAGGAGTACACACCGTTTGGCCACTCGGACTACCAAAGCATCATCGCCAAGATCAAGAAGTTCTCGGCCGAAGGCAAGCGCACGGCCGTGGTCTCCACCATCAACGGCGATTCGAACGTTCCGTTTTACAAGGAGTTGGGCAACCAAGGCCTGAAAGCGATCGACGTGCCCGTGGTCGCCTTCTCGGTGGGTGAAGAAGAATTACGCGGTGTTGACACCAAGCCGCTGGTGGGTCACCTGGCAGCGTGGAACTACTTCATGTCGATCAAAAACCCGACCAACACTGCGTTCATCAAGAGCTGGTCGAGTTACGCCAAGGCCAAGGGAATTGCCGGCCACAAGGACAGGCCACTGACCAACGACCCGATGGAAGCCAGCTATATCGGCGTCCACATGTGGAAGCAGGCGGTCGAGAAAGCCAAGAGCACCGACACCGACAAGGTGATCGCGGCGATGGCAGGCCAGACCTTCCCGGCTCCCGGTGGCTTCAAGTCGACCATGGATCCCAAGAATCACCACCTGCACAAGCCGGTTTTCATCGGCGAAGTCACCGCCGACGGGCAGTTCAACGTCGTGTGGAAGACCAAAGGCCCCATCAAGGCCCAGCCATGGAGCCCATTTATTCCTGAGAACAAAGGCAGGAAGGACGAGCCCGAGAAGAAGTGAGATGGTGGTGACCGCAAGGCCACCGTCCGGAACATGACCGGGGAGCCCGGGGCCGCGCCGACAGTGCGCAGCGCCCTGGCTCGACAACACTAAACCGAAGAGGATGCTCATGAGAGCACGGCTCTGCCATCTCGTGCTGACGTTTCTCGGCGCTTGCGCGCTGCTGCTCGGCTCATCAGCTCACGCCTTGACACCTGATCAGGCTGCCCGCATCGCCGATGGCGATAGCGACAGCCGCATTGCCGCGCTCAACGAAGCTGTGGCGTCGGTGGACCCGGGGTTGGTGCCTTTCATCGAGGCGATTTTGGCCCACGAAGTCATGGTGGCCGACGGTAGAGCTTTCATCGTGCGCGATGGCACGACCGTCGAAGCAGGCAGCGACGCAGCGACATCGCTACCTGCGGGTGCCGAAGAGGTGATCAACAACAACCGCATGCGGCGCGCGCTGAGATCGGCGATGGCGACGATCAGGCTTTTTTCGCCTGAACGCGATGCGCGTGAGCGGGCCATCGCTGCGCTCAAGGGCGAAGTCGACGAAGACATGCTCGACTTGATCAAGAAGGCCGAGGCCGCGGAGACCGATACCGAGCTCAAGGTACAGATTGCGTTGCTGAAAGCATCCGTGCTGATCTCTTCAAGCGACCGGGGCAAACGCCTGGAGGCCGCCAAGCTGCTCGCAGACAGCGACCAGCCGGTCACCAAGTCATTGCTGCTGGAGCGCCTGGCCGACGGTGCCGAGGGCGACCCGGTGGTGCGCGCCGCGCTGCTGGCT
>JAOTTZ010000314.1 GCA_029864165.1 Burkholderiaceae bacterium | reverse complement strand
GTTCAAGCCGCAGCCAAGGCGGCGCACATTCACAACTTCATCATGTCCACGCCCAAGGGCTACGACACCATGGTCGGCGAGCGCGGGTTGAAGCTGTCCGGCGGCGAAAAACAGCGTGTGGCAATTGCACGCACGCTGCTCAAGAATCCACCCTTGATGATTTTCGACGAAGCCACTTCGGCGCTGGACTCTGCCAACGAGCGGGCCATCCAAGCTGAGTTACAGAGCGCCGCGAAAAACAAAACAGCCCTCGTCATTGCGCACCGTCTATCGACCGTGGTCGACGCGCACCAGATTCTTGTGATGGAACAGGGTCGCATTCTGGAACGCGGCACGCACGCCGAACTGCTTGAATTGCGCGGCCGCTACGCTCAGATGTGGCAGTTGCAACAGTCGCGGGACGAAGCTAAGGCCTGAAACCTGCGCGCTGTTGCGCGCGGTCGATGTGTTGCCGCACAATCTGGCTCGTCAAAGAGCGTCGTTGCCCGTTTCACCAGTACGAATGCGCACCACCTGCTCAAGCGCTGCAACAAAGACTTTGCCGTCACCTATCTTGCCCGTGCGCGCAGAGGTTTCGATCGCCTCTATCACGCGCTCGACAATGGCGTCGTCCACGGCGGCCTCTATCTTCACCTTGGGCAGAAAGTCAACAACGTACTCAGCACCCCGGTACAGTTCGGTATGGCCCTTCTGGCGGCCGAAGCCCTTGACCTCAGTTACCGTGATGCCCCGCACGCCAATGGCGCTCAGGGCCTCACGCACTTCGTCCAGTTTGAACGGCTTGACAACCGCGGTCACCATCTTCATGGACTATCCTTCCTGCAAATATATGAACTACGCTGACCCACGGCTCACACCACTGCCAAGGTTGCCGAACTCATTACATCGCTTTAGTGAGCGTAACGATGAAACGGCCCTTGTTGCCGTCGCCCCAAACGTTCTTTTTGTTGGCACCCACAGCTGCGCCACTGACTGAGAAGCCAGAGCCTAGCATGTAAGTCACACCGATCGAATAGTCGGTGTAGTTCTCCGGCCTCATATCTTCGTTGGGCCCGACAAGGTTCATGTTCTCGGCATCGCTAGACAACTGCGTGGACCCGATGTGGCCGTTCAGCGTAATACCCTTAGCGATCTCGTAGTCGGCAGACAGGTCCCAGTAGCCGGTACCGTCGCCTTGCTTGAGGCCGAAGTACTCGTCGGATACGGTGTGCGAGTACTTGAGCGTGGCGATGCTGTAGCTCAGCGCACCATAAATCTCGGTGGTATCGAGTTCAACGGTCTTATTTCGCTGCGGATAGTAATAGTGCAGCACACCGACGTCAAAGCCAAAGCCCTTAGATATCTCACCCTTGTAACCGCCATAAAAGTCCATTTCAATCGACGCGTCTGCTGCTTTCACGCTCGAGTTCCAGTTGCCAACATAAAACCCATTGCGCTCGTAGTCGAAGCCTCCCTGAACTGCCGGCTTGTTCTCGGTTTGGTCCTGGCCGCGGTACTTGTAATTGGACGTCAAACTAAAGTTAGAGGACACCGGCAACTCGTCAGCCGCCGCCTGTGCCGTAAAGCCCACAAGCAAGGTCATCGCGAGGGCAAAGGGGGACTTGTTCATGCGTTGTAACTCCTATAGGTTAAGAATGTGTCGCCTACAACTCGACCTGCTGCGCGCCGAGCCCGCGACCTGGATTTTCACACCAATGAACGAATTTTTCGGGGCTATAGCGCAAAAACGACGCCCGGCGCCGTGACCTCGGCAATAACCGCACTGGAATGGCTATAGACGGGGGCCAGTCCTGCGGTCGGCAGGAGACGGCACAATCGATTTGGCGGGTCGGTCGTGGGCGCGATCGACACACGCCACTGATCCGAAGGAGCTAATCACATGTCGCTGGCCGTCGTCCGTAGTCGTTCTCTTGACGGGCTCGAAGCGCTCGAGGTCACGGTTGAGACGCACCTGGCCAACGGCCTACCCGCCTTCACCCTCGTCGGCCTGGCCGATGTCGAAGTCAAGGAAGCGCGCGAACGAGTTCGGGCCGCGCTGCTCAATAGCGGCCTGGACTTTCCGCACAACAAGCGCATCACCGTCAACCTGGCTCCCGCTGACCTGCCGAAGGAGTCAGGCCGATTTGACTTGCCCATCGCGCTAGGCATTCTTGCTGCCAGTGGCCAGATCGATGCGCGGCGCCTCGACAACTTCGAGTTCGCCGGCGAGCTGAGTCTGGCTGGCGACTTGCGCCCGGTGCGTGGTGCACTGGCAATGGGCTTGGCGCTAAAGCGCCGCGGCGTATCGCATGCGCTGGTGCTCCCACAGGCTAGCGCGCAAGAGGCAGCGCTGGTAGAAGGCGTAACGATTTACACCGCGGCACATCTGCTGGATGTCGTGCAGGCCCTGCTACCCGGCGACGCTGCGCAACCCCTGCCCCGAGCTCAAACGCGACCCGCCGACCCACGCCCGTGCTTGTCTGACCTGCGCGAAGTTAAAGGCCAAGCGGCTGCCAAGCGTTCGCTTGAGATTGCCGCTGCCGGCGGCCATAGCTTGTTGATGGTGGGGCCCCCGGGGACCGGCAAGTCTATGCTGGCGCAGCGTTTTGCAGACCTGCTGCCGCCAATGACGCAAGACGAAGCCCTCGAATCTGCCGCGGTGCTGAGCTTGACCGGCGCCTTCAGTGTCGAGCGCTGGCGCCAGCGCGTGCTGCGCAGCCCGCACCACAGTGCGTCGTCGGTGGCGCTGGTCGGCGGCGGCTCGCCGCCACGCCCGGGGGAGATCTCGCTGGCGCATCATGGCGTACTGTTTCTCGACGAACTGCCGGAGTTTCCCCGCGCTGCGCTGGAGGCGCTGCGCGAGCCGCAAGAATCGGGGCGTATCGTCATCTCGCGCGCCGCCCGGCAGGCCGAGTTCCCTGCGCGCTTTCATTTGATTGCGGCGATGAACCCTTGCCCCTGCGGCCATCTAGGCAGTCCATTGCGTGCGTGCCGCTGCACGCCCGACGCGATTGCACGCTATCAGGGCCGTATCAGTGGCCCACTGCTCGACCGCATCGACTTGCAAATTGAGGTACCCGCGGTGGCGCCTGAGGTGCTGACCGCTGCGCCCAATGGCGATGGCAGTGCCGTTGTCGCCTCCCGCGTGGCGCGTGCACGCGAGCACCAGTTGGCGCGACAAGGCGGCCGGAACGCCGATCTGGCCGGCGATCTTCTGGACAAACACTGCGTCCTCGACGCCGCCGGAACGAAGTTTCTTCAAACATCCGCCCAGCGGCTAGGCTGGTCCGCCCGCAGCTTCCACCGCGTGCAACGCGTCGCGCGTACGATCGCCGATCTGGCCGGAAGCACATCGATAGAGTTCGCACAC
>JAOTTZ010000313.1 GCA_029864165.1 Burkholderiaceae bacterium | reverse complement strand
TCGAGCGACGTCAACTTCGGCCTGGTGCATACGAGCCTGTCGGGCGGACTCGATAGCAACGGCCTGCATTTGTCGGGCGGCTACCAGATCGGTGTCGAGCTTCCCTGGTCTATCGGCCTCATCGGCTTGCGTATCGAAATCACCATCGATCACAAGCTTGTGGGTGTAAGCGTCGCGCTGCCGGCAAGAATGACTGGCGAGGGTTTGATCGCCGCCTTTGAGGGTAGGCTTTGCACATTGGTGCATCTGCGCACCTGGATCAAAGATGCGTGGATCGCGATCCCCTTGGGTGGCCTGCCGGCCGTTTACTTAACGAAACCTCAAGCGTGGCCTGAAACCTAGGGCCGCAACCTTCAACGAGTTCAGGCTCGGTCTGCTCGACGCTGGGAGACTTTCAGTTCGACTCTTTGATAAGCCGGCCGCTGGCTTGTTGAATCGGCCGCGCGTTCATCGGGTAGAGGCGCGCAAAGATGGCTATCTGCTCGGCCGAGACGGACGCCGGCGTTTTCATCACCATCCACAGCACACCCTCGCTGCAAGGCGGGGTGGTCAGCGACCCCATGTAAGTGAAGTAGCTGCGGTCGGCCGGCAGCATTGCGTTCAAATCCAATTCGCCCTTGGCGGGTAGTTCTTCGCCCTGCTCCAGCGGCAGGTTGTTCCAGACGGTCTGCACTTGCGGCTGAGCGTTGCCACGGTCGAGCAGCACTGCCACCACCGCGAGCCGCCCGTCAAGATCTTTGTGCACAAAGTGCACGACCATGTCGAACTGGCGGCCATTGACGCGTTCCTCCGACGGGCGGTGGAAATGAAACTGCACCAACTCGTAGCGGCGCCCTATCACCTCTATGAAATTGCCTGCGGCGACATTGACTTGTACGGTATGGCCGTTGTCGATGACGCTAAAACCGCGCGGCGTGTAGTCGAACAGTACCGGCTCCAACTGCACTTTGATGCCACCACGGATGTCGATCGGGCTTTGCCGCGTACCGCTAGCGCACTTGGCGAACGCCGGTTTGAGCTGACCCCAGGATTTCGGCCCACCGCTGCCCTGATAGCCCCAATGCACAGCGTGGGCGACGCCGCTGGGCGCGGTCTGGCGCTGCGCTGTCGCCCGGCGTTGGCTTTTCCCCTGCACTCCCGATGGCGACCCATGCCCCGCATCCACCGGGCTGCGATTGACAATCTGGATCTCACCCCGCGGGGCGGCGTCGCGGCTTTTGACAGCACCGAGTTTTTCGGCTAACCGTTCTTGCAATTTGACCATTGGGTCCTCGGACGCAGCCTTCGTGCCGGCCGGTGCGTGTATCACAGCTTCCCTCTCGGGTTTCGAAGGGGCGGGCGCTTCGATCACATTCGGTTCTGAGGCCTTGGTGTGTGCAGCCTTGGCAGCCTTGGCCGTTGGTTTGGCCGTGGCCGAAGCGTGCCCATCGTCGGCGGCCAACACCAAACGTTCTGAGCTAAGCATGCCCAGGCTGAGCAGTGCGGCGGCAAAGCAGTGAAAAGTCTGCGGCATAGACGATATCTCCGACAAAACGGCCAGCAGCGTACGTAGACGCACACGGGCCGGTATGTCAGGAATATCGGCTTAAGGTGATCGGGCTTGAGCTTCGCCGCTCAGCCGGGGCTGGGCCCATAGCCACGCCAACACGCCCACGCTCATCATCAGCAGCGAGGCCACTGCCAGCGCCACCGGTGAATGCATGACCAGCGGCGAAATCACCCCGGCGACAAAACCATTGGCCATGCTACCGATAAAAGCCTGGACCGAAGACGCCATGCCGCGCCGCGCGGGCACCAGGTCGAGCACCATCAGCGTGACCGCCGGCACCATCAGCGCCCAGCCGAACGAGTAGATCGCAATGGGCCACATCGCCCACCACGCCTGCGGGCTGAAGAACAGATTCAGGGCAAGGTTGAGTACCGACACTACCATCATGATCACGAAGCCGTAGCGGATCTGGCGCTTGGGTGGCATGCGCCCGGCCAGGCGCCCGGAGAGCCAGGCTCCGGCCATGATGCCAGCGATCACCAAGCAGAAAAACCAAAAGAACTGCTCAGGCGCAAGTTCAAGGAGTTCGCCCAGGAACACCGGTGCCGACAGCACATAGAGGAACATGCCGTTGAAAGGCACGCCGCTTGCCAGCGCCAACATCAAAAAGAGCGGGCTGGCCCCCATTTGCCAATAACCGCGCAACAAGTTGCGAATGTTGAACGCTTGCTTTTGAGTCTTGTGCAAGGTCTCTGGCAAAAGCTTGAAATTGGCCGCCCAGAGCAACGCGCCGATAGCGGCGAGCAACCAAAAGATCGATTGCCAGTTCGCGTGCACAAACAAAAACCCACCCACCATGGGCGCAATGGCGGGCGCCACACCGAAGTAGATGGTGACTTGCGACATCACGCGTTGCGCATCGGCCGGTGCAAACATGTCGCGAATAATGGCGCGCGAGACGACAATGCCAGCGCCGGTCGATATGCCTTGCACCGCGCGCCAAAATACCAGCGTCGCAATGTTGTCAGCCAGCGCGCAGCCCACCGATGCAACGGTGAACAAGGCGACGCCCCACAGCACCACAGGACGACGCCCAAAGCTATCCGATATCGCACCGTGGAACAAAGTCATCACGGCAAAACCGAACAAGTAGGCCGACAGCGTTTGCTGCATCTGAGCCGGCGTGGCACCAATGCTGTGGGCAATCCCAGAAAAGGCCGGCAGGTACGTATCGATGGAAAACGGCCCGAGCATGCCCAGGCAAGCCAACAAAACGGCAAAAGCCCAACGGGGGGCGCGCCAGAGCGTGTTTGCTTCGGGGTTCATCGAGTGCCTGTTGAGCGTAAATGTGAAGCAAGCCGATAGGCCGGATTCTGTGCGCCGGCGCTCTTCTTGCGAACAACGCCGACGTGACCGCCATTCATCTGGGCCGTGCATCGCTGCACGGCTCGGTGCTACCTACCCGCACACTCCGCCGGGACCAGCGTTCAGTGCAACATAGCATGGCCATGCTGCACGGCGTGTGCCTACTTGGTATTGCTGCGCGTAGAGATTGCCCGTTTCACCCGAACTCAATCGGCTCGTCTCTGTTGCTCTGATCCTCACCTCACGGTGGACAGCCGTTAGCTGCTACGCCGCCCTGCGCAGTCCGGACCTTCCTCCAGTGCCGCCTTTCGGCGCTCGCACCAGCGACGGTCTGGCTTGCTTCACGACGTGGATTATCCCCGCGCTCGTCCGTCCAAGTCACTCAGGGGCTATATGGCGAAATTGAACCTTGTTGGGTTGCGCCGGTGGCGTCAGCTCGAACCACTCAGAGTACTTCTTGAACAACTTGGTGGACGCGGCCCTTTTGGCCAACAGCCCAGC
>JAOTTZ010000312.1 GCA_029864165.1 Burkholderiaceae bacterium | reverse complement strand
GCCCAGATGATCACTGATGCCCTCAACGCGCCGGAGGGTAGCTTATGAGCGATTTGCACACCCTGCTGGCAGCAACTGACCTGTCCGCACCGTCGCGACACGCGGCGTTGCGGGCCGCCATGCTGGCCCAACAAACCGGTGCACAGCTTGAGCTCATGCACGTGCTGGAGAAGGGCACGCTCGACGCGTTGCGGCGACTATTGGGTGACGATGGTGATGCGTTGCCGGAACGTATCAGGGCGCAAGCGCAGGAGTCACTGACGCAACTGTGCACCGAAGTCGGTGCAACGCTAGGGGCGAGTGTGGGGCAGCATCTGGAAGAAGGGGCGGTGGTTGAAAGCAGCGTTGCGCTGGCGGAGCGCCTGAATGCGAGCCTCCTAATTGTGGGCGCACGCGGTGCGAGTTTCATGCGCCACTGGTTGCTGGGCGCAACCGCCGAGCGTTTGCTTCGCAAAACGCTGCGCCCCATCCTGGTCGTAAAACAACCACCCCGCGACGTGTACCAAAGCGTGCTCGTGCCGGTCGATTTTTCGCCATGGTCACAGGGCGCTCTGCGCCTGGCGCAAGCGGTTGCTCCGCAGGCGAAGCTCATTTTGTTGCACGCTTACGAAGTACCTTTCGAAGGCAAGATGCGCTTTGCCGGGGTTGCTGAAGAAGCTATTCAACGCCATCGTGTCGCGACTCGCCAGGACGCTCTAGCCCGCCTTCATCAAAGCGCGGCAGATGCCAGCATTGCCGAGGCGGGTTGGCTCCCCGTTTTGATACATGGACCAGCGGCACCTCGTATCTTGGAACAAGAGGAGGAGCAAGGCGCCGATCTGGTCGTGCTCGGCAAGCATGGCGCCGGGATGACCGAGGAACTGCTGCTCGGCAGCGTCACCAAGCATGTGCTTGCCCAGGCACGCTGCGACGTGCTGGTCGCCCATCGCTAAGCGCCGCGGGGTTGTTGCGGTAGCGCTCGCCAGCCGGCCGCGCACCCAGCGGTGTAATGGGTTCAAACTACGCAACTGTCCGGCCTCTATCGACCCGAGTGCATTCGCGACGACTTAAAAACGTGACCCAAGGTTCGCAATGTGGCCTGATTCAAGTTGGCCGACGCCCGCAACAATAACAGCTACTCGCTGAGGATGTTCATGCGAAACCACGCTTGAACAGCTATTTACGAAAGCGCCTTTAAGTTTCACCAGCATTTCCCGATAAATGTATAACAAGCATCCAACAACAACGGTTGGCGTCTGGGCCTTGTCGTTGCCGACGCGTGCGTTGTTACTCGGTAGCGGGGAACTCGTCCGAATTGATGACAAGGTGTCCCTATGATCTGTTCTGCAATGGCGCGGCGCGCTGAGATGACCGGGGCGGTATTGGTGTACCCCACGCGTGGTAAACACCGCGCGCTACCTTGCGCGTGATACACCGACAGAGTCGATGGGTTTGGCGCAAAAAAGCACGCGGCGATGAAAACAACACGCGGTTTCACATTGGCCCACTCGCTGGTGCTGTTGGTCGGGCTCTTTTCGCTGTGTTTTGTGGCCTACGGCGTCTGGTCTTTCCGTACCCTCAATGAGGTCAAGGTAGCAGGCCCCATCTACCAACGCATTATCGATGGCAAAGACATCATTGCCGACGTCTTGCCACCGCCCCAATACATCATCGAGTCGTATCTGGTGTGTTTTCAGCTCGCCAATGCGCCAGCAGGCGAACAAGAAGGTTTGCTCAAGCGCCTTCATCTGCTGAAATCTGACTACGACCGCCGCCAGGCATTCTGGGCCAAGAAAGGCGTGCATAGCAGCTTGGGCAAAATATTTCAGCACGACCGGCATGTTCCCGCGGCGGCGTTTTATGCCATTGCTTTCGGTGAGTTTATTCCGGCTTTGCGTCGACACGACAAAGAAGCGGTGGTCGCGATCTTGGTGCGGCTGGGCGATGAGTACGAGGCGCACCGGCGCGCCGTCGACCAGGTGGTGGCAACCACCGCCAAGCTCAACCAAGCGGATGAACAATTTGCAGAGGCGCGCCTACAGTCGGCCAGCCTGCTGCTGCTGGTGATTTTGGCCGTTTCTTTAGGGGGCGGCATCCTGAGCGCGTTCTTCGTTGGGCGCAACATCAATCGAATGGCCCGGCGCGACGTTGAGCGCACCGCCGCTTTGAGCGCAACCAACCTGCAACTTGAGCAGGCGAAAAGTGACGCCGAGCAAGCCAATCGCGCAAAATCAGCTTTCCTGGCGACCATGAGCCACGAGATCCGCACGCCCATGAATGGCGTCATCGGCATGGTGGAGGTGCTAGCACAAAGCAACTTGGCCGAAGACCAGGCCGACGCGGTCGGGACCATTCAATCTTCGGCTTTCTCGCTGCTGCGCATCATCGACGACATTCTGGACTTCTCCAAGATTGAGGCGGGCCGGCTGGAGCTTGAACGCTCGCCGGTGGTGCTGACCGAGCTGGTGGAAGGCGTTTGCGACACCTTGGCTTCTCTGGCCTCGGACAGAGGCGTGGAACTGCCGCTGTTTATTGCGCCCCAAGTGCCCGTGCGGGTGTGGGGCGACGCGACCCGGTTGCGCCAGGTGCTGTACAACTTGGTGGGCAATGCCATCAAGTTCAGTGCTGGGCAAGCAGACCGGCGGGGGCAGGTATCGGTCCGGGTGGAAGTCACCACTGCAGAGCCGCTGCGGATGACATTTCGCATTGCTGACAACGGCATTGGGATCGCGCCCGAGACGCTTGCCAGGATCTTCACACCGTTTACCCAAGCCGAGGCGTCGACCACGCGACGCTTTGGCGGTAGCGGGCTGGGGCTGGTTATTTGCAAGCGTTTGGTGGCGCTGATGCACGGCGAAATATCGGTTGAAAGCGCGCCTGGCGCGGGGTCGACCTTCACCGTCACGCTGCCCTGCGAAGTTGTCGGCGATCGCTCTACCGGTGGTTTTCCGGATCTTTCCGGGCTCCACTGTATCGTCGTAGCGAGCCCGCACTTTGCTGCTGACGACCTGCGCGCCCATCTCGAATATGCTGGCGTACATGTACAACTGTCGTCCGATGGAAGCGAGGCTGCGCAGCTAGCAACGCAGCTGGCCGCGCCGGTGGTGGTGATTCAAGGCGCAGCACACAAGCACGAGACACCCCACATTGCGCCGGGCATACGCTACCTGTTGCTTACGCCGGGCCGGCGCCGACACACGCGTGCCAGCGGCCCGAATGCCGTTACCCTGGACGCTGCCTCTGCACAACGGAAGGCTGTGCTGTTGCGCGCCGTCGCGGTAGCGGCTGGCCGCGCCTCGCCAGAAGTACCTCGCAACGCCGAGGCGCATTCGAACTTGGCAGAGTTGCCGCCACTCAGCGTCGCCGACGCTCGAGCTCTCG
>JAOTTZ010000017.1 GCA_029864165.1 Burkholderiaceae bacterium | reverse complement strand
GCTACCAGCGACAGCGTGCAACTCGTCGACGATCACGCTCTTGACCGACTTGAGCATGTTGCGTCCGGAGTTCGACGTCAGCAGTATGTATAGCGACTCCGGCGTAGTCACCAATATGTGGGGCGGCGCACGGCGCATGCGCTCGCGCTCGGCCACAGGCGTGTCACCGGTGCGCACGGCGGCCCGAATGTCAATGTCCGGCAGACCCATCGCAACGACACCGGCGCGGATACCCGCCAGTGGCTCCTGCAAGTTGGTGCGAATGTCGTTGGACAGCGCCTTGAGCGGCGACACGTACAAGACGTGGACCTCATCCGTGAGACCTTGCGACAGGCCCTGAAGCACCAGTTCATTGATTGCGGACAGGAATGCCGCGAGCGTCTTGCCGGAACCGGTGGGGGCGGCAATCAGCGCGTGGCGCCCCAGCGCAGTGACGGCCCAGGCGCGGGTCTGGACATCCGTCGGCTTGCCGAAGCGCGAGCGCATCCAGCCGGAAACGGCAGGGTGAAACGAGTTGTTGCCAGGTGCCATTGCCAATGGTGGATTGGGCACGAAGTCAGCTTGCATGAACGCCATTGTGCCGGTAGCGCGGATGCGCACGGCGTCGAATCTCACCCGCCACGACTCACCGGGCGCGCGTTCGAAAGTGTAGTCAGGCAGGCCCTAGTGCTGCGACCCGTTGGTAACGGTGATCAGCGCTTGCGCCCGGCGTGAAATTGGCCACTTGCCATACCATCAGCCGGGGCAAAAGCGTGATTAATTCACTAGGGAAATTCGACCTTTTTCTCGATACTGATTTCATGAAGGGTTGGTTACGCTCAAGCTGAGGGTTCATCCGCATATCCGCATTTTGTTTTGTATAGTTTGTCACGGACGAAGCTCCAATGGGCCAGAAGGCATAGTGGATTCCCTTTAGCACCGCTGTTCTTTTCGTCGCGAAGTCGCGCCATGCGTAACTTTGCGGATTACAGGTTGCAACCGTCCTATTCAGAATGCTAGCGTTGGTTTTATCGCGACAGCAAAGAAGCGAGCCATGAGCCCCTACACAAAACATTGCACGCTCTCGGCGCGTCTTGTCGTGGTGGGGTTTGGGAGCGTCGCGCAGGGCGTCATGCCATTGGTGCTGCGCCATATCAACGTCGATACTCGCAATATCGTCATCGTTGCGGCGGACGGTCGCGGCAGAGCAGAAGCCGACCAACTGGGGATTCGCTTTATTCAGCAACCGCTGACACCGGCCAACTACCGCGCCGTGTTGGATCCCCTGCTGAGCCGGGGCGATTTTCTGCTGAACGTGTCGGTAGACGTCTCATCGCTCGCGCTGGTCGAGTTGTGTGCACAACGTGGAGCGACCTACCTTGATACCAGTATCGAACCCTGGGCGGGCGCTTACACAGATGTCTCCGTGAGCCCCTCGCTACGAACCAATCACGCACTGCGCGAGTCGGCATTGGCGCTTCGCAAGCGCTACCGCGAGGGCCCGACGGCGGTATTGACACACGGCGCCAACCCGGGCTTGGTTTCTCATTTGGTGAAACAAGCCCTGCTGAACATTGCTTCGGACACCGGCCGCAGCGCTGCGCCACCAACCACGCGCGGGGGCTGGGCTCGCTTGGCGAGAGACCTGGCTATCAAGGTCATTCAAATTTCGGAGCGTGACAGCCAGACTGCATCCCGCCGCAAGCGCCGCGGGGAGTTCGTCAACACCTGGTCGATCGATGGTTTCTGTTCTGAAGCGGCGCAGCCCGCCGAGTTGGGCTGGGGTAGCCATGAAAGGAGCATGCCGCCGCATGGTGCGCGGCATGAGCTCGACGGGGCCGCGGCAATTTATCTGCTGCGTCCCGGAGCCAGTCAACTGGTTCGTAGTTGGGCGCCGGAGGAGGGATCGTTCCAAGGTTTGCTGCTTGCCCACAACGAGTCCATATCCATCCCCGACTACCTGACGGTGAAGGACGGCAACACGGTGAGCTACCGGCCTACCTGCTACTACGCCTATCACCCATGCGATGACGCCGTGAATTCAATCTACGAGCTCGTCGGTAAAGAATTTACGCTGCCGCGGGAACAGCGGCTGCTGAGGGACGAGATCATCGACGGGCGCGATGAATTGGGGGTCCTTCTGGCCGGCCACGAGAGGGGGGCGTACTGGCATGGTTCGAAGCTGGATATTCACACCGCCCGGGAATTGGCACCTTACAACAGCGCGACGTCGCTGCAAGTAGGCGCCTCCGTTTTGGCCGGCATGGTCTGGGCGATTGAGAACCCCAACAGGGGAATTGTCGAGCCAGAGGAGATGGACTTTCGTCGCTGTCTTGACATTTGCAAACCCTATCTCGGCCCGCTCGTGGGGGTTTATTCCGACTGGAACCCATTGCGAGACAGAAGCAACTTGTTTCCTGAGGACATTGACCTGTCCGATCCTTGGCAATTCAAGAATTTCTTAGCGTCATAGCGTAAACACAAGGGAAATCACGATGGCTAGTTCTCCTCACCCCAAGTCTTCCGCACCGTCTGAGCTGTTTTACGTTGACAAGAGTAGTCTAGGTAGAGGGCTATACGCGCGTCAAGTCATCGAGCCAGGTTGGATGATTCTGGAGTTTGTAGGGCCCCACGTCGATTTCAACGGTGCGATGGAGAAGGGCGAAACACAGTGCAACGTTTTGCAGGTCGACGAGAACCTGTACATCGACATTGTGGAACCGGGTGTTCTGGTCAACCATTCCTGCCAGCCTAACGCTGGGATTGTTGATAGCCGCCGTTTGGTAGCGCTTCAGCGCATTGAGCCTGGAAGCCAAATCACATTTGACTACTCGTGCACGATGGGAGATTCGCAGTGGACGATGGACTGCCGCTGTGGCACTGCACTTTGCAGAGGTGTGGTGCGTGACTTTGAAGAGCTGCCGGCGCATCGGCAGCAGCACTATGTCTCGCTTGGCATCGTTCAGTCGTACTTGATGCGCAGGAATGGTTCAAAACTTGTACATGCGTCAAGCCATCGTTCAACCCATCGTCCAATCGATTCATCTCAGCGGACGCAGCCCTCCGCCCGCCGACCCGGCCAGCTCAGAAGAGCGGCCGACACTTGGTCGCGGCAAACAGGCCGGTTCGAAAATGGCAAGCGTGACCGGCAAAATGTAGCTTCATAGAGAAAGCGGACGCTTCCCGCTATTGTTGGGGAGCCTGATCACCCACCGTACCGTCAAGAGCACCGCTACGCCTTGATCCGGTACCCCGTCTTGAAAATCCAAGCGACGATGGCCAAAGACGCGGCCATGAACGCCAGCGTCATGCCCAGGCTCACGCCCAAGCCGACGTCGGCCATGCCGTAGAAGCTCCAACGAAAGCCGCTGATCAAGTACACGACGGGATTGAACAGGGCTAACGTTTGCCAAAACGGCGGCAACATGTCGATGGAATAAAAGGCTCCGCCCAGAAAAGTCAGCGGGGTGACGACGAGCAGCGGCACGACTTGTAGCTTTTCGAAGCCATCGGCCCAAATGCCGAGGATGAAGCCCACCAGGCTGAAAGTGATCGAGGTGAGGACGAGAAACAGCAGCATCCACAGGGGATGCTCGATGTGCAACGGCACGAAGAGCCCGGCTGTCGCCAAAATGATGAGGCCGACGATGATCGACTTCGTCGCTGCCGCCCCGACATAGGCGATGACGATTTCAAGGTAGGAGATAGGCGCGGACAGCAGCTCATAAATCGTGCCGGCGAATCTCGGAAAGTAAATTCCGAACGAGGCATTGGAAATGCTTTGCGTCAGCAAAGACAGCATGATCAAGCCCGGGACGATGAAGGCGCCGTAACTGACGCCGGCGACCTCAGGAATACGCGAGCCGATGGCAGCGCCGAAGACGATGAAATATAGCGAGGTTGAGATCACCGGCGAGATGATGGTTTGCGAGACGGTGCGCCAGGCGCGTGCCATCTCGAACCGGTAGATCGCGCTGACCGCATGACTATTCATCGCTTGCCCCTCACCAAGCTGACAAAAATATCCTCCAGCGAGCTCTGCTCTGTGTGCAGATCCTTGAATGCGACCCCGGCGTCGCCAAGATCTTTCAACAACGCAAAGATGCCCATTTGGCCGTTCCGTGTGTCGTAGGTATAAGTCAATTCACTGCCACCGCTGGAGAGCTGCAAGCAGTAGCCGGCAAGTTCGGCCGGCACTTGCTGCAGCGGTTGCGGCAACTGAAGCGTCAACTGCTTCTTGCCAAGCTTGCGCATCAGCTCGTGTTTTTCTTCGACCAAAATCAGCTCCCCTTTGTTGACGACGCCAATGCGGTCGGCCATTTCCTCAGCTTCGTCGATGTAGTGGGTGGTCAAGATGACGGTCACGCCTGTATCGCGCAATTCGCGAACCAGTTGCCACATATCGCGCCTGAGTTCGACATCGACGCCAGCGGTAGGCTCGTCGAGAAAGAGAATCTGCGGCTCGTGCGAGAGCGCTTTGGCGATCAGTAAGCGGCGCTTCATGCCACCCGACAAGGTGAAGATTTTGCTGTTTTTCTTGTCCCACAGCGACAGTGTTTTCAAAACCTTCTCGATGTGCGCAGGATTCGGCGCTTTGCCAAACAAACCACGGCTGTACGAAACGGTGGCCCACACGGTTTCGAACGCATCGGTGGTCAGTTCCTGCGGCACCAGACCGATCATCGAGCGCGAGGCACGGTAGTCGCGCACGATGTCAAAGCCGTTGACCAGCACCGTCCCCGCGCTCGGGTTGACGATGCCGCAGATGATGCTGATCAGTGTCGTCTTGCCAGCGCCGTTGGGGCCCAGCAGCGCAAAAATCTCGCCGCGGCGGATGGCCAAATTGATGCCTTTGAGCGCGACAAAACCAGAGGCATAAGTTTTTGACAGGTTCGATACGGTCAGGATGTCTTGCATGAGCGTGAGCATAACGCGCCGGGCGCTGCCGCACGCGGCGCGAACGGGGTACCGATCCAGAGTAACCTACTGCTCATTTAGCATTGGTGCATGATGGCAAGCTACGACGCTGCCCTGCTATGGCCACCCTGACTTGCTGCCCCCGCTACTGCCCTGTTGCCGGTGGTCTAGCGCTCTTGTTGTTGGTGACAGCGGCTTGCTCGCCCCAGCCGCCGGCTACGTGGTCCGGCTACGCTGAGGGCGAGTACGTTTACGTCGCAGCGGCGCTGGCGGGCACGCTCAACCGTCTGCTCGTGCACCGCGGAGAAGAGGTGCAAGCGAATTCGCCGCTGTTTGCGTTGGAGGCACAGAATGAGCAGGCCGGCCGTGAAGAGGCGGCCGCGCGGCTGGCCGCCAGCCGCGCCCAAGCTACCAACCTTGCCAAGGGCCGACGCAGCGACGAGCTTGCGGTGATCCAGGCGCAGTTTGCACAGGCTCAAGCACAAGCGCAATGGGCCACCAGCGAGTTGTCGCGCCTGGATGCACTCAGAGCGCAAGGCTTTGTCTCAACCGCACGCTTGGATCAAGCGCGCAGCGATATGCTGCAGGCAAGCTCGAGAGTCGATGAATTGAAGGCCGCGTTACGCGTCGCAGGTCTGCCCGCGCGCAACGACGAGCAGGCCGCCGCCGCCGCCGAGGTGCGGGCGGCGCGGCAGGCGCTGCGGCAGTTCACTTGGCGCGAAGAGCAGAAGTCGCGCAGCGCACCGGCGCAAGCGCGCGTGGCCGAGACCTACTTCAGGATCGGCGAGTGGGTCAACGCGGGGCAGCCGGTGCTGTCGCTGCTCCCCAGGGGGAGCGTCAAAGCACGCTTTTTCGTACCCCAAGCTGAGATTGCCGACTTGGCGCTAGGCCAAGCGGTGCAACTGCGCTGCGATGGCTGTGGCGCGCCTATTGCAGCACGCGTCAGCTTCATCGCCACCCAGGCCGAGTACACGCCGCCGGTGATCTATTCCAATTCGCAACGCGCCAAACTGGTATTCATGGTCGAAGCGCAACCTTCGGCCACCGACGCTGAACGTCTGCGGCCCGGCCAGCCGCTGGATGTGCAGCGCGTCGGCGGGGCTGCACCTTGAGCGTCAGCGCTCTGGCCATAGACGTTACGGGCTTGTGCAAGCGCTACGGCACGCGCACTGTCGTCAACCAAGTCAGCTTGCAGGTCGGTCGCGGCCGTATCTGCGGTTTCCTGGGCCCTAACGGCAGCGGCAAGACCACCACCATACGCATGCTGTGCGGGCTGCTCGCACCCGATGCCGGCCAAGGCACGTGCCTGGGCTTGGACATCATCGGCCAAGCCGACGACATCAAACGCCGCGCCGGTTATATGACGCAGCGTTTCGGGCTTTACGAAGACCTGTCGATCCGAGAAAACCTCGACTTTGTGGCGCGCCTGTTCAGCGTACCCCAGCGCAAGCAAGTCGTCGACGATGCGCTGCAACGCATGGGGCTGGCGCAGCGCCAGCAACAACTGGCCGGCACACTGTCGGGCGGCTGGAAACAGCGCTTGGCGCTGGCCGCTTGCCTACTGCACCGACCCGGCTTGCTCCTGCTTGACGAGCCAACCGCGGGTGTAGACCCAAAAGCGCGGCGCGAATTCTGGGACCAGATTCACACCCTGGCCGACAGTGGCGTCACCGTGCTGGTGTCGACGCATTACATGGACGAAGCCGAGCGTTGCCACGAACTGGTCTATATCGTCGAGGGCGAGGTGCTGACACGCGGCACGCAGCAGCAAATCGTCGAGCAATCGGGCCTGGCCGTCTGGGCCGTCGAGGGCGCGGGTCTTAGCGCCTTGACGGTTGAACTCAGCGCGCTGCCGGGCGTGCTCAGTGTCGCCACGTTTGGCAACGCCTTGCACGTTGCGACCCGGCAAGCTGAAGCGCTTGAAGCGACGCTTGCGCCCTATCGGCAGCGCGTCGACCTGAAGTGGGAGCGCCGCCAACCGAACTTGGAAGACGTGTTCATCAACCTGTTGCCGTCCTCGCCGCGAGCCGCTTGATGAAAAGTCTCTCGCTCGGACGCCTGCTGGCAATTTTCATCAAGGAATTCCAGCAAATGCTGCGCGATCGCCTGACGTTCGCGATGGCAGTGGGCATACCGGTGTTGCAGCTTGTGCTGTTCGGTTATGCGATCAACACCGACCCCAAGGGCTTACCGACTGCCGTGGTGGCATACGACCATGGTCCGTTCGCACGCAGCCTGCTCGCTGCGGTGCAAAACACGGGTTACTTTCGCATAACGCATCCGGGCGTCAGCGAAGCGCAGGCCGACGCGTTGATAGAAACCGGCGACGTGCAGTTCATGCTGTCGATCCCGGCCGACTTTTCGCAGCGGCTGGTGCGTGGCGAGCGCCCGGCCTTGCTGGTCGCGGTAGACGCCACCGACCCACAAGCCGCGGGCAACGCGATCGCCGCACTGCGCGAGGTGGCAGGCACGGCGCTCAAGCACGACTTGCTTGGCCCGCTTGCGAGTTTGCAACCGGGCCCAGAGCCGTTTGAGATTCGAGTTCACCGCCGCTACAACCCCGAGGGCCTATCGCGCTACAACATCGTGCCGGGATTGATCGGCACCATACTGACCATGACGATGGTCATGCTCACAGGCCTGGCCATGACGCGCGAGCGCGAGCGCGGCACGATGGAAAACCTGCTCGCCACGCCGGTGCGCCCGCTGGAAGTGATGCTCGGCAAGATTGCGCCTTACATCGTCATCGGCTACTTGCAGTTGGGCGTGATCCTGGGCGCCGCTTGGGCGTTGTTCGAAGTGCCCATGGTCGGCAGTTTGCCTTTGCTGCTGGCCTTCATCGGCGTGTTCATGCTGGCCAATTTGGCGGTGGGGTTTACCTTTTCGACCTTCGCGCGCAATCAGTTGCAGGCCATGCAAATGACATTCTTTTTCTTTCTGCCGTCTATCCTGTTGTCGGGCTTCATGTTCCCGTTTCGTGGCATGCCGCAATGGGCGCAATGGCTGGGAGAGTTGCTGCCGCTGACGCACTTTTTGCGCATCGTGCGCGGCATTTTGCTCAAGGGCAATGGGGCTACACAAGTGCTGCCCGAGTTATGGCCGATGCTCGCCTTTGTCGCCGTGGCGGGCGCGCTGGCGTTGGCACGCTACCAGAAAACGCTGGACTGAGCTGCGGGCAACCCTGCTGGTCGTCCCTGCGGCCAACCCGTGGTTTGCTTTTGAGGCGGCCTACTTGCGCGGCTTGCTGACACCGAAAACGCCAGGTTCGTCTCGGGCCGCAGGGTGGGCGCGCGTGACGATAAGGTTGGCCGTCAAGTACAGCGCGTTCAAGAGCCGCGCAGCACGGTCAAGGTCCATACCCGGCCAGGCTGTGATATGTCTCAGCGAAGCCCCCTCACGGCGTAGTCGCTCTACCGCCGCGCCAAGTGCTCCCGGTGTAGAAAGGCCGTCACTTTCGGGTCTGCGAAGCAAACGGTAAGCTGCTGTGCCGCCGATCCCCGGCAGCAACGCCTTGCGCGGTCCTTTGAGTGCCATGGTCCATAGCATGGGCGCCAAAGGGCGGTAAAGTTCCGTTTTTGCGATCCGCTCATGCATCCAGTGACCCGGTGGCCGCACACCGGGCGGCTCGGCGGCGAGCAACCTCAGTTTTGCAATTCCGTCGTCGGACGCGCACAAAATATCGCGCGGCGAATGATAGAGCGTGTCCGCGGGGAACAGCGTCACCGGCCAGACATACTCTTCGTACTGTAGATAGACCAACACGGGTTCGCGCTGGCGCAGGCATACGGACATGACTTCTACCGGGTCACTACTCCCTAGCCCGCGTTCCAAGGTTCGTAGTTCAGCCAGCAGCGTGGTCGAGAAAACGGTCGCTCTGTGAAAGCCGCCACGGTTGTGCGTAATTGCGTCGTCGTGCATGCGGTCGAACTCGCTGACGCGCCAGAGCGTCGAACCAAGCCAATCACTCATGGCTGAACTTCATGGTTGCGGCGCCAGCTCATTGCCTGACTCCTCGGGCGACGTTTCTGGCGCCGGCGGCGCCGGTGTCTCGGCCAGCGATGGGCGGCGAGCACCGTTGTAGCGTTTGGCCCAGTAGGCATAGCGCATATCTTCCATACGCACCGCGGCACCGCTGCGCGGCGCGTGGATGAACTTGCCGTTGCCCACGTAAATCCCCACGTGCGAAAAAGCACGCCGCAGCGTATTGAAGAAAACCAGGTCGCCCGGTTTGAGTTCAGCGCGTCCGACGGCGACCAAACCGGGTGCCGAGGCCTGCTCATCTGAACGACGCGGTAGCACCAGCCCCAAGCTCATCTCAAAAACGTAGCGCGTGAACCCGCTGCAATCGAAACCGTCTTCAGCCGAGTTGCCACCTCGCCGGTACGGTACGTCGAGAAAATTCATTGCGGTGATCACCATGTCCGAAGCGGCATCACGGACGCGCTCGACCAACCCAGGCTCAGCGTCGGCTGTCGTTGTGACGTCCAGCAGGCCGCGCTCCGACAGGAAACGCAAAACAGCGTCGGATTGCACGTCGGGCGCGGCCCGAGCCGGCAGCGCGTGCGAACCCAGTGCCAACAACAGCGACAAAACCAAACACACCCGGGCCACCATGCCACGGGCTGGGCGCGGGCTGGTTTGTAACACCGTGGCACGTTTAAGCATGGCCCCGCACCTTAAACAGGGGGGGGGTATGCGTCAAGTCCTTAAATGCGACCGGTTCGCCGTCGAGACACAGTTTGTGTCATGTCGTGTACGCGGCTGCCGAACAGCGCCGCTCACTCGGTTGCAACAGCCGGTTCAGTCTCCTCGCCAGGGCAGCAACAGGCACCTCTAGTTCGTTGCCGATTGGATTACCCCCTTTGGGGGGGGCTGCCTGTCCCAACCCTTCAGGGGGTGTGTTTGCGCGGTGTTTTCCGTCCTAGGAGGGATGTTCACAAAACATGCACTTTGAAACACTTCTCCTCAGGCCGATCAACAAGGAGCACAGCATGGCAAGAATCGCATACGCACCGACACAGAGTCCGCAGCAAGCCCAGGTCCACCTGGCCTTGCTACCCAGGGAGTCAGAGACCGGCAACGGCTGGTCGATCGACCAAGAACCCATGATGAGCTCGGGATGGCACGACTCCTCATGGATGCTGCGCAAGGGCTTGGACGTCATTGAAGGCGTTGTGCTGGAACCTGTACCCATGGAATGGCGACGTCAATGGCGCCTGTCGCTGTGCACGGGGGAGTGTAAGGATTTCTGGGCGTGAGCCGCTGTGAGACTTTTCCACGGCGGCGGTCGGCGCAACCCCTAAGGTTAGGGGCTGCGCAATAAGTAACATGTGTCCTGTGGGGGGTCGGCCAGTATGCGTGCGCGGCTCACTGCCGAACGCGATGCGGTGGCTTGCTGGCCGTGTTTGGCCCAGAAATGGAGCCCCTTGAGCAGCGCGCTCCCCAAAGTTCTTTTTACTGCATAGCCGATTCTGCTTGGTGGATCCGCCTGTCTCACGCCGTCATGGAATGCAACAGGTTCTAACCGCGCCGCGCAGCAAATCACATGAAAAAGGGCTGCCTCGCAGCAGCCCTTTCACTAAGCATACGTAAAGGTTCAGGCGGACGTTACATATCCATGCCGCCCATACCGCCCATACCACCCATACCACCCATGCCACCACCGCCCATGCCGCCACCAGCGGATTCTTCCTTCGGCGCCTCAGACACCATGCACTCGGTGGTGAGCATGAGCGAAGCCACCGATGCCGCGTTCTGTAGCGCCGTGCGCGTCACCTTGGTCGGATCAAGTATGCCCATTTCGATCACATCGCCAAAGGTGTCGTTGGCGGCGTTGTAGCCATAGTTGCCCTTGCCGGCCAACACAGCGTTGACAACCACACTCGCTTCGCCGCCGGCGTTTTGAACGATGATGCGAATCGGCTCTTCGATGGCGCGCATGACCAGCGTGATACCGTGGTCTTGGTCGGTGTTGTCGCCCTTGATGGTTCCTGCCGACTGCTTTGCGCGCAAAAAGGCGACACCACCACCGGCGACGATGCCTTCTTCAACAGCAGCACGCGTCGCGTGCAATGCGTCTTCAACGCGCGCCTTCTTCTCTTTCATCTCGACTTCGGTAGCGGCGCCGACCTTGATGACCGCCACACCGCCAGCCAACTTGGCCACGCGCTCTTGCAGTTTCTCACGGTCGTAGTCGCTGGTGGCTTCTTCAATCTGCACGCGAATTTGCTTGACACGCGCTTCGATGTCGGACGCGGCACCATGGCCGTCGATGAGGGTGGTGTTTTCCTTGCCCACTTCGACCCGCTTGGCTTGGCCCAAGTCGGCCAGCGTCACTTTTTCTAGCGTCAGCCCGACCTCTTCGGCGATCACCTTTCCGCCCGTCAAGACCGCTATGTCTTCCAACATGGCCTTGCGACGATCACCAAAGCCCGGCGCTTTGACGGCCACGACTTTGAGCGTGCCGCGTAAGGTGTTGACCACCAGCGTCGCGAGTGCTTCGCCTTCCACTTCTTCGGCGATGACCAGCAGCGGACGGCCCGACTTGGCCACCTGCTCCAGTAGGGGCAGCAGGTCGCGGATATTGCTGATCTTCTTGTCGTACAGAAGTATGTACGGGCTCTCCAATACCGCCGACTGCTTTTCGGCGTTGTTGATGAAGTACGGGCTCAGGTAACCGCGATCGAACTGCATGCCCTCGACGATTTCGAGCTCGCTCTCTAGAGACTTGCCATCTTCAACGGTGATGACGCCTTCCTTGCCAACCTTGTCCATGGCATCGGAGATGATCTTGCCGATCGATTCATCGCTGTTGGCCGATATGGAGCCGACTTGAGCGATTTCCTTGCTGGTCGTGGTGGGCTTGGATTGCTTCTTGAGCTGCTCGACCAGCACGATGACGGCTTTGTCGATGCCGCGCTTGAGATCCATGGGGTTCATACCCGCAGCGACATACTTCATGCCTTCGCGAATGATGGCTTGCGCCAATACTGTCGCCGTGGTCGTGCCGTCACCTGCGACGTCACTGGTCTTGGACGCAACTTCCTTGACCATCTGCGCACCCATGTTCTGTAGCCTGTCTTTGAGCTCGATTTCCTTGGCCACGGACACGCCGTCCTTGGTCACCGTGGGTGCGCCGTACGAGCGCTCGAGCACAACATTGCGGCCCTTCGGGCCTAGTGTTATCTTGACTGCGTTGGCGAGGATGTTGACTCCTTCGACCATGCGCGCGCGGGCGTCACCGCCAAAAACTACTTCTTTTGCTGCCATTTAAAATTCTCCGAATAGATTTAAAGCTTGGGTTGTGTGGAAAGAATGCTTAGGGGCGCGATTTCGAGGTCGTTGCCTGCCGCCACCCGCCGGCCTCTTACTTCTCGACAACCGCGAACAGGTCTTCCTCGCGCATCACCAACAGTTCATCGCCATCGACCTTGACGGTCTGGCCGCTGTACTTGCCGAACAGCACACGGTCTTTAGCCTTGACGTTAGGGGCCACCAGATCGCCCCTATCGTTACGCTTGCCCGGCCCCACGGCCAATACTTCACCTTGGTCGGGCTTTTCGGCAGCGTTATCGGGAATCACGATGCCCGAAGCGGTTTTGGTTTCCTGTTCCAGGCGCTTTACGATCACACGATCATGCAACGGACGAAGTTTCATTGAATCTCCTTAGTGTCTGACAATCAATATTTGCGGGAAATATAAAGGAAGTTAGCGCATACTTACTTCGTAGTCCAGCAACGCGGGTGGTTGCCAGATGCCACTAGCACTCATGCACCACGAGTGCTAACAGGGCAAGATTATAGGGGCGGTTGACGGCATTTCAAGATCATCCCGTCGATGTCGGGCAATTTCGCAAACCGGCAAGGGTCGCTCGCGGATTGTGTAAGCTGCGCCAGTTCCACCCATAACCAACAAGCGCTGAGGAACCCCGGATGTTGATCGGTATACCGCAAGAAACCCTACCGAGTGAAACCCGTGTGGCAGTGACGCCCGAGACGGCGAAAAAGCTCAAAGCTCAAGGACACACGCTAAAGGTTCAAGCTGGTGCCGGCGTGTCGGCCAGTGTTCCCGACGAGGCTTATGTCGCTGCCGGGGCTGAAATCACCGACCAAGCAGGCGCCTTCGGCTGCGATTTGATACTCAAGGTGCGCTCCCCACAGGCGAAAGAATTGGCGCTGATGAAACGCGGCGCGGCATTGGTGGGTACGCTCGACCCCTTCGACCTCGCGGGCCTGCAAACCCTTGCTGCAGCGGGACTGACCAGCTTTGCGCTCGAAGCCGCTCCACGCACCACGCGTGCGCAGAGCATGGACGTTCTTTCCAGCCAAGCCAACATTGCCGGCTACAAGGCGGTGATCATCGCCGCCGACAAGTACCAACGCTTCGTCCCCATGCTGATGACCGCCGCTGGCACCGTGAAAGCGGCGCGCGTGGTGGTTCTGGGCGTCGGCGTCGCCGGCCTGCAAGCCATTGCCACGGCCAAACGGCTGGGGGCGGTGATCGAGGCCAGCGACGTGCGCCCGAGCGTGAAAGAGCAAGTCGAATCGCTCGGCGCCAAGTTCATCGATGTTCCGTATGAAACCGACGAGGAACGCGAGGCAGCGCAGGGCGTGGGCGGCTATGCCAGGCCCATGCCGCCAAGCTGGCTGGCACGCCAGCAAGTTGCGGTGGCCCAGCGCGTGGCGGCAGCCGACATCGTCATCAGCGCGGCGTTGATCCCGGGCCGGCCCGCACCCGTGT
>JAOTTZ010000016.1 GCA_029864165.1 Burkholderiaceae bacterium | reverse complement strand
GACGGCATCCCCAACGTACTGGCCGAAGCGATGGCAATGGGCGTACCAGTGGTGTCTACCCGCATTTCGGGCATCCCGGAACTGATAGAGGACGGCGTGCACGGTCTATTGGTTGAGCCGCGCGATGCACGCGCGCTGGCTGACGCGCTGCGCCGTGTGTTGGATGACACGGCGCTTCATGCTCGCCTGGCGACAGCAGGGCGGCAACGAATTTGCGAGTGCTTTGACTCCAGCCGCACGACATTGGCACTGCGTGATTTGTTCGTCGGCCAATTGGGCGCAAGGCAAGAGGTAAGCGCGTGAACTTGCCCGATCTTTGCGTCGACAGGCCTGCCACGCGCCCGATGGAAACTTCCATCTGGCGTGCACCGTTTGACACGCTTGACGATGGGGCGCTGCTCGCACATTTTCAATCGCCGCGCGCAGTGCATTACTTCCCGGTCGTCGACGCCGATGAAACACGGCCCGAGAAGATTAACGCGCTAATGCAAGGCTGCTTTGAGTTCAACGGTGAGACACATACGCTTTACAACCCGCCGGACTGGCTACGCAATCCAAGTAAGGACATCGAGTGGCACATCCTGCTGCATAAGTTCTACTACGCCGTCGGCCTGGGCTTGGAGTTCAAACGCAGCGGCGAGACTCGCTACGCGCAGCGTTGGGCCGAGCTGCTCAATAGCTGGATGGCCAGCACCCCACCCGGTTTCATCGCCGCCGACGTGACCGGCCGTCGGGTACAGAACTGGATCTACAGCTACTATTTCTTTGTCACGCACGGGACGGCTGCTGCTGCAATCGAGACAGCGTTTCATCGCCGCTTGCTGCTCTGTCTGCACGAGCAGGTCGAATACTTGTGCAACAACCTGGCGCCTAAACGAAACCACCGTACATTGGAGTTGTGCGCCATTTTTCTCGCTGGCGTAGTGTTCCCGGAAATGCGCAGCGCTGCACACTGGCGCGAATTTGCACTCGATCAAACGCTGGACAACCTCGCGCGTGACTTGCTCGGCGACGGTGTGCATTGCGAGCTATCGACCGACTACCACCACCTCGTGTTACGCAACGTCTTGAACGTGCGTCGCCTTGCCGCCATGAACAGCGTGTCGGTACCGGTGGCAATGGACCAGGCGCTGCAAAGTGCACTTGAGTTCAGCTTGCATGTGCACAAGCCGGACGGCGTAGTGCCCAGTCTCTCAGACGGAGACTCGCGCAGTTTCCTAGAGCTGCTGCAGACCGGTGCCGAGTTGTACGACCGTGCCGACATGCTGTACGTCGCTACGCGCGGCGCACAAGGTTCGCCGCCCAAGCCACGGGTCGCGCACTTCCTGGCCAGTGGTTACAGCATACTGCGCAGCCATTGGGGCCTTGGTGCTGCGGACTTTGCCGATGCACAGTACCTGGTATTTGACTGCGGGCCACTCGGCGAGGGCAACCACGGTCATTTCGACTGCTTGAGTTTTGAGCTTGCCGCGTTTGGCCGCTCTCTCATCGTCGATCCCGGTCGTTACACCTATAGCGAAGCGGTGGGCGAAGACGATGGCGTCAACTGGCGCGTGCACTTCCGCGGTACCGCCGCGCACAACACCGTGTGCGTCGATGGCCGTCAGCAGACACGCTACATTCCAAAGCCGGTTAAGCAACCTGCCGGTGATGCTCATGGGGTGAGGGGGCGTCACAAGATCAGCGGGCCTGCACCTGAAGCACGCTTGCTGGAACGCTTTCACGCGGCACATCTCGATTTGCTGCACGGCCAAGCGCGCAGCCACGAGTACGACGCGCTGCACCAACGCTGCATCGTTTTCGTCGACAGGAGCTATTGGATCGTCTGCGACTGGTTGCGCGCCGATAGCGAGCACGACTACGTGTTGAATTTTCAGCTCGGCGCCCACGCAGAAAGGCACACAGAACTGTCGCAAAGCGATGGGCTGCGCATGCACAGCCCGGGCCTGCTGATCGCGCAACCGAAGCGGGCACGCGTGCGCCATACTCTGGGCGCCGGGTGGGTTTCGTGCCGATATGGCGACAAGCAACCGGCACCCACGCTGCGCAGCAGCATGACCGCTCGCAACGCTGATTTCGATACCCTGTTGGTGCCGTGGCAGGGCGTCGAGCCAGCTATCGAGTTGGACGATTGCGTAGCCGAAGCCGTTGGCTGTAACACTCTGACGACAACACAGGCGCTGCAAGTCCGCCTGAGCGTCGACGGCGAGCAGGTCACCGACACCTGGTTCCACGCTCGTGATGCGAGCGCACTTCAGTGGCGTATTGGTCGCTATGAGTTCACCGGGAGCTGGCTGCATTGGCGCGAATCCGCCGACGGCCGGGTATTGCGCGCTGTCTCGCGTCCCGGTGCCTTGCTGTACGACACAAGCGCCGGTGGTCGCACGTCGGTCTTGCTCGACACCGCGGAGGCGACATGAACCATGCTGTCCCACGCGACCCCGCGCTGCCTCAGCTTGCGACCGCGCTAAACGGGCAGGCGATGGCCGAAGTGTTTGCGAGCCAACTACGCTCCCATGGCCAACTGAAAGTGCAGGGCTGTGCGGTCAACCGGGTGAAGTATCGACCGCGCCGCAACTGTAGCGTCTCGTATACATTGGCGCTACGCGATCAAGGCAGTGGTCGCGCCTTCGAGCAGCGTGTGGCCGCGCGCTTCTGCGTCGATGGTGACTCCGCGCGTCGTCACGCCAAGCTTTCCGGCCGAGTCAGTCACCCCTCGGCGGCCGGGCCCACGCTAACGCACCTCGCATCGCTTGACCTGGTGCTGCAGTGGGCGCCCAACGACCCACGGCTAGCTGCCGTGGCCGAGCTTTACGACGACACTCGACTGCGTAGCTGCTGGCTGCCCGAGGTAGTGGCAGCTATGACTTGCGGTCAGGGCCGCTTGCTCGATCACCGCACGAGCCTTGTGCAGTACGTGCCAGAGCATCGCGTATGCGCACGCATCGACATGCAACTGCAAGAGGCCCCTGGCGCGCCGACAGTGACGCGGACTGTCTACGCAAAGGCTGACGCCGAGCAGCGCGGTCCGATAACGCACAAGGTGATGCAGGCGCTGAGCGGCAGCGCGGCGCAGCTTACGGGGAAGCTGCGAACGCCGCGTTCTATTCTGTGGCAGGCGCAACCTCGTCTGCATTGGCAGGAGGGCGTCGTCGGGCGCACCGTGCTCGAGCTTTCACCTCATCTCGACCCAAGGCTCGCCGCACGCATTGGTGCGCTGGTGGCGGCACTGCATGCGACGCCGGTCTCTACCCCTCGCGTGGATACTGTCGCGGAATTTGAACATCGACCGCGCCAAGTGGCCGCCATACTGGGCCTCGTCGAACCGGGGTGGCAACCTTTATTGGGGCGTTTGGTGAGCGCACTGGAGGCAGGCGCACACAAGCTGGCATCTCTGCCTGTGGTCACACTGCATGGCGATCTACACCCACACAACATCCTCTTGGACGGACGGCATCTAACGCTGATCGACCTTGACAGTGTGCGTCAGGGGTCGGCCGTGAGCGAACTTGGCGCGTGGGTCGCCGACGCGCTTTACCGTGCAGTGCTGGACGATTTGGACCCGGATGCAGTCAGACGAGGTTGGCGAGCCTTCTTGGAGGGATACGCGGACGCTGCAGGCCAGGCCACCGTGGCGCAGCCATTGCTCGCCTGGAGCACCGCATACCACTTGCTGTGCAAGCGCGCCTATCGCTGTGTGGCCAACCTGCAGCCGGGCCGATTCGAGGTCGTTCCCAAACTGTTGGCGCTTGCTGATTCCATTGCAAGCGCGGGCACCGTTTGTGTAGACACGATGCGCGAACGCGAATCAGCATGAACGTTGCTATGGCTAGCTTAGCCCCCGCGCCCAATCCCAGTGGGGCTGAAACAAGGACTGCCACGACAGTACCGGGTGAACGAGATCTCGACACCTACACCGATGCTGCGGTCATGCGCCAGTTGCTGCAAACGCATTTGCCCCGATTCGCCAGCGGCCGGCTGCGTATCGACACGCTGAGTGTGCGCAAGGTGCGCCGCAAGACATCGCGCCGCCGTAACCCTTGTCCGATCACGCTGTGCTACGAACTCCAGGTGAGCGACCTTGCCTGTGGCTACACCGGTACGCAAATGTTGTATGCCAAGGTGTTCCGCGCCGGCTTGGGCTGGCCCGCTTATCAGGCACAAAACCGCAGCCGCCTCACGCCGCCTGCGTTTGGCGAGGCGCTGGTTTACCTGCCCGATTTAAACATGCTGGTCTGGGCCCTGCCCAACGACCCCGACCTGCCGCAGCTGGCAACGTTGCTCGACCCAGCCCAGGTTGTCAGCGTACTGCCCTGGGTCGCGTTGCGCGCGTCCATGGGCTTGGCGTGCGCCAAAGTCAGCGCCGTTCACCCCGAGCTGCTACGCTACCAGCCACAGTGCCACGCCACCTTGCGATACACGCTCACGCGCGTCGATGGCACTGAACCGTGCGTGGTCTATGCCAAGACCTTCTTCGACAGTAGAGCCCAGGATATCCATCACCGCTTTGAATATTTTTGGCAGTTCGTACACGCCGATGCGCCGCTGGTAGCCCAGCCCCTGGGCTACTGCGATACCACCCAGACGATTTGGCAGGCTCCGGCGATGGGGACGCCACTGCTGCATGCACTCAACCCCGATAACGCTAAGGTACTGGTAGGTCGCGTAGCACGCGCGCTCGCGCTGCTGCACGACGCGCCCTTGAGTCCTTCGGCCAGCGCAATGCCCAGGTCGGCTGCGCATTGGGTGGCCGAAGCAAGGCGACGCCAGAAGAAGATCACCCGCGTTGGTCCTGCAATGGCGGCGCGTGTGGCCCGGGTAGCCGATGCGATCGCAGGGCACGCTGAGCTTCAGGCGACCCGACCCCTGAGCCTAATCCACGGTGACTTCCACCCCGAACAGATCTGGATACACCAGGGTCGGACCGTGCTGTTTGCTCTGGATGAATTCACGCTTGGCGACCCCATGGAAGACCTGGCCGAGTTTGTGTTGAAGTTCGAACAATCCGGCGCGGCAGCAGAGCTGATTTCAGCACTGGTTGAGCACTACGCAGCTTATGCGCCGAATCGCTTCGATCAACGCAGCTTGAATTGGCATCTGACGGTTCAAAGCCTGTTGGAAGCCAGCCGCGCGTTTATCTTCCAACAACCCGGCTGGGCAAATGAACTCAATCGGCGATTGACATACAGCGAAGCGCGTGCCGAGCTGCTGAACACGCAATCCACCACATGAAGCTTCGTCAACCCGCCTCACCGCTCAGAGCTGTCATCAGCCAGAGTCTGCGCAGTCAGCGCTCCGCACTGGTGCTCGCATTCGTGTGCGTGCTTGGCGTTACAGCTACTGAATTGTTGACACCGTGGCCGCTGAAGTTTGTCTTCGACCATGTTCTGCTGGGTCACCCGCTGCCAGCGGGGCTCGCACCTTTGCAAGGCTTGGTTGCACGCGGCGCGTGGCCTACCTTGATTGTGATGGCCATGGCGGTGATGGCGATTGCGCTGATGGGTGGGGTGCTGTCTTACTTGCAAATTTTTACCACCGCGAAAATCGGCCACCGGATTACCTACCAGCTGCGAAGCACCTTGTTTGCGCACTTGCAGCGCCTATCGCTCTTCTACCACCAACGCAGCCGAAGCGGGGAACTGCTGACCAAAGTGGCCAGCGACACAAACCTGTTGCGCGACGTATTTGCCGAATGGGCGGTCAGCGCCTTTGCACATGTGCTGACCTTGTTGGCGATGCTGGGGGTGATGTTCGCCTTGAACTGGCAACTTGCCCTGGTCGTGGCGACCACGCTGCCACCACTTTTGGCCGTGATCTATGTGCTCAATAAACGCGTCAAGGCGTCGGTGCGCGAACAGCGCCGCTACGAGGGGCGAATGGCCTCGCGGTTGAACGAAGTGCTGTCGTCTATCGCGTTGGTGCAAGCCTTTGGCCGCCAGAGTTATGAGGAGGGTCGCTTCCAGAGCGAGATCGAGGCCAACTACAGCGCGGGTATACGCAGCGTGCGCAGCACCGGCGCCATTGTCAAGGCGATAGCGGTGGTTAGCGCGGCCGGTACGGCGATTGCAATGCTGGTCGGCGCTCAGCAGGTGCTCGCCGGGAGGCTGACCCCAGGCGAATTGCTGATCTTTCTGGCGTATGTGAGAAGCCTCTACAAACCTGTGCGAGACCTCGGGCGCTTGTCGGGCAAGTTTTCGCGTGCCTCGGTGAGCGCGCGGCGCGTGGCCGAGATCCTTGCTACAGCGCCCGAAGCCGAAGACGACAAAGATGCGATCGACCTGCATCGCCCGGCCGGCGAAATCGTCTTCGACGACGTGTCCTTTGCCTACCCTGGTGCCAGCCCGGTGCTCGAAAGAGTGAGCGTGCGCATCACCGCTGGCGAACGCGTGGCCTTGGTCGGCCCGTCGGGCGCCGGCAAGTCAACACTGCTTTCGCTGCTGCTGCGGCTTTATGAGCCCAGCAGCGGGCGCATTCTGATCGACGGTACCGATATCCGGCGCTTTAAGCGTGAGAGCCTGCGGCGCGAAATCGGCATCGTGTTGCAAGACAACATATTGTTCGGCGTCTCGGTGCGCGAGAACATCGCCTACGGCCAGCCACAGGCCTCGTCTGAGGCGATAGAGCGCGCGGCGCAATTAGCCGGCGCGCACGAATTCATCGTTGGCTTGCCCGCAGGCTACGACACCGAACTCAGCGAGCGTGCGAGCAGCCTTTCCGGTGGCCAGCGTCAACGCTTGTGTTTGGCACGCGCCTTGGTCAAGGAACCAGCGATTCTGGTTATGGACGAGCCCACTGCGTCGATAGACACGGCTTCGGCGCAACTTATTCACGATGCGGTGGCGCGTGTTCACCGCAACCGCACGCTGTTGGTCATATCGCACGATCACTCCGACTTGGCGAGGTACGACCGCGTGTTGATGCTGCAGCGCGGCCAGCTGGTCGAGGTTAGCTCAAGCGATGCCCGGTTGCAAAGCAAGGGCACTCGTCTCTCGGTGGTTGAGGGTTCCAGTGTCTAGCGCTCGGGCTTTCGCAGCGCGGCCGACGCTGCTTTTTTACTGCCAGCATTCGCTGGGCATCGGCCATTTAACACGCTCGTTTGCCTTGGTGCAGGCCCTAGCGACGTGCTTTCGAGTCGTGTTCCTAAATGGGGGCCGGTTGCCACCGGACATCCAAGTGCCGCGCGACTGCGAACTCATAGATTTGCCGCCGCTGGGCATGGACGACGGGCACACTGTCGTTAGCCGCGATGGCAGTCACGACGTGGCGCAGGCGCAGCTCAAGCGGCGCGAGCTGATCGAGCGCTGCGCGCGCATGCTGCGACCGGCGGTGTTGTTGGTTGAATTGTTCCCGTTCGGGCGCAAGAAGTTTGCCGGCGAAATCTTGTCGCTGATCCGGTTGATCCGCCGACAGCCAGGCGCGCCTGCGATGGTGGCATGCAGCTTGCGCGACATCTTGGTTGACGCGCGACCCGACCAGCAGCGCCATGATGAGCGCGCACGCTGGCTGACGGACCGCTACTTCGATGCAGTACTGGTCCACGCGGACCCTGGTTTTGCACGCCTTGAAGACAGCTTTCGCCCTAAGCAGGCACTGCGCACTCCTGTGCACTACACCGGCTATGTGATTCCCGCCCAACCGACAGAGCGCGCTGTATCGGCAAATCAACGTGGCTCGCACCTGCTAGTGTCTGCAGGGGGTGGCATCGTCGGCGAACGCTTGTTCCGTCACGCGCTCAAGGCGCGCGAGTTGCTAGCCGAGCCGCTTCCTATGCGCGTAATCGCCGGCCCCTTCCTGCCCGGTGCGCACTGGGCAGCGTTACAAAATGCAGCCGCTGGTGTGCCAGGTGTTGAGCTGCTGCGCCATGTTCCTGACATCGTCGCGCAAATGCGGTCCGCGCGCGCCTCGCTCAGCCAATGTGGCTACAACACCGCCCTCGACATAGTGGTCTCAGGCGTGCCGGCGTTGGTGGTGCCCTATGCCACCGCGACCGAGAACGAACAGAGCGTGCGCGCTCAGCGCTTGGCATCGTTAGGCGCGCTTCGCTACATCGACGCTAACGAACTCCATCCCTCGCGCTTAGCGCAAGAGATTGTCCAGTTGCTCGCGTTCAAGCCACGTGTTGCCACGCTCGACCTCACCGGAGCTGCGCACAGCGCGCAAATCCTGCATCGCTGGCACGCCGACTCGCTGCGTGTGTCAGCTTAACTTTCGTACCCGCTCGCCACCCATGCTTACCACTGCCCATGAGGGTCGACCACCACCAGGCCGCTGTACCGCCTTGTTCCCTGGCGCCTTCAAGCCGGCTCATCAGGCTCACCTGGCTGCGATCGTTGACTTGGCGCGCCGCCCTGAGATCGATGAGGTCGTGGTCGTCGTCGCCAACCGCGCACGTCAACTGCCGGGCACTACCTTGGCGCTCGACGCTGAAGTGGCGCGCCAAGTGCTCGAAGTCTATTTGCACGACGTTGCCAAGACACGCGTGGAGGTGGCGCCGCACAACGCGGTGTCGCATGCGCTGGGCTACCTCGATCGTGCGGCGCCGGGCGATGCGCTGCTGTTTTGCATCGGCGAAGCAGACCACGCGCGCGGCGACGATCGCTTCGAAGATTTGCTGTTGCGCCAGCAGCGCGGCGACGTCACCGCACACATCGTACCCGTGCCCACCGGCACGCTGGCGGTTCGCGCAACGGCCTTGCGTGAGGCGCTGGTTGCGGGAGAAGCGCGTCGTGCCGAGTTCACCGCCGCGCTGCCGGCTGGCGCAAGTCCGCAGCAGCACCAGCGTGTCTGGGCCATCTGCCGCCATGGCATGCGCGAGATGAGCGATATCGTCGAACGCAAGCTGCGCACAACGATCATTCCGAGGCTACTGAGCAACGTCGAATCGCTGGTCTGTATCACACCCAATAAGCTTGACCCCGTATTTCGTGCGCAGCTGCGCAACGGTCAGCAACTCATCGTTAAGTACGCCGGCGAGACAACGCAAGACGAAAGCTTCGGGCCAACACCACAGCCCAAGCCGCGTCGGCGGCTCAGCGCCGAGCGGCGCGCGTTGAAGTGCCTATACCCACTGCGCGCTAGCGAGTTTGAGTTGGCCGAGGTACGGCGCTTCGACAAAGAAACCCTGACTTTGGTATTGAGCGAAGTGTTGCCGGGCGCGATGACCTTACAACAGCTTTTGCACGAAGGTGTTTTCGATACCGCTGTGTTGACGGCGGCGGCGCAATTCCTTGCCACTTGCCACAGCAGCACCGCGCCAGCGTTGTGGGGTGAGCCCGAAACCGACCGGCGGCAGTGGGCGGCAATGCTCGCGCTGCGCACCGTTGGCATGGACGCGCAGGCGCTGGGCGCAGCCACCGCATGCGACCTGCGGCAACTGGCCGAAGCGAGCGATGCGGCGCGCTCATGCAATGATGCACCGCGCGTCTTTCACCTCGACTTCGAACCCAAGAATATCCTCGTCGCCAGGCCACGCATCGGTTTCATCGACTTCGAATGCTGCTCAAGCGTTGGTGACCCAGCTTACGACCTCGGCGTCCTGCTCGGCCATTGCGTGCTGTGGGGCTTGCGCACGCAAGAGACAGCCGCCTGTCAAACCGCAATCGGCGTAGCGTTGCACACGTATGGCGAGCAGGTCGGCGCACGCTGGTCGAGCCTGCGCCCGCGCGTCATTGGCTTTGCAGGCGCAGCCATGTTGCATGCGCTGCTGCGAGAGCACAACCATAACGCCGAGCACGCCGACGCTCGCGCATGGGATACGGCCAGCGCGTTGGTTGCACCAGGAGTGCATGAGCGTACCGATGTTGAAGCGGTGTTCGACGACGCTGTGGCGGGCCGACTGGCGCCAAGCTTGAAGCCGGCGCGCCAACGATGATCACCTTTACACAGTTCGCGAGAACGAAATGCAAACGGGCCTGAGCGTACTACTTGCGGCACTGGACGTTGCGGTGTCGCCCGTAACCTTTTTCCTGCGCGACGATGACGCTGGCTGGGACGATGCCCGCCTCATGACCTTGCTCGACTGCACGACCAAGCATCGCGTGCCGATTGACCTGGCGGTGATTCCGCAAGCCACCGGCACCGCGTTGGCAGCGACGCTGAGAGCGCGCGTTGATGCCGCGCCGACTTTGATAGGCTTACACCAACACGGTTACGCGCACCTCAACCACGAAACGACAGGGCGCAAGTGTGAGTTTGGTTCTGCGCGCGACGTGGCCTCACAACGTCACGACCTATTGGCCGGCCGCGAGCAGCTGGACCGGTACTTCGGCGCGCGCTTAGACGCGTTCTTTACGCCACCCTGGAACCGATGTGACTCGGCCACACCCGCGTTGCTGGCTGAGTTGGGCTACGTGGCGCTGTCGCGTGACAACACGGCGCCGTCGCAGCAGGCGCTGCCTGAACTGACGGTGCACGTGGACTGGTGCAAACAGCGCCGCTTGGGGCTTGCACAAGGCGAAGCCAGTGGTCACGCGATTGCCGTCGATCTGGCGCAGCGCATTTCCGACGGCGCTGCGCTGGGGCTGATGTTGCACCACGCTCAAATGGACGAGAGCGATCTGGCCCTGTTTGACACCTGGCTAAGGCGGTGTGCACGCCACCCGCGCGCGCACTGGGCTACGATGCGCGAGTTACTGACGGCACACGCCTGCGTGGAATGAAGCTGGCATGTTGACCAGAACTCGTACCGCCGCGCTGTTTGTATCGTGTCACTACGGAGCCAACGAACCCGTCGGACTGAACGCCGGTAAAAGGTTCGCGTTTACTCTTCTCACCGTCGTGTTGTGTTTTTACTTAGACCCTGTATGGGCTTACGACTTCTATACCGGAAAGACTTTTCGCGTGACCGGCACATGGTCCGGCAGCGTGTTGCATGCCGAGCGCGTGCAGTTGCGCGATTCGCAACCTGATTCAAAAGCCGGCCGCATCGTTGCGACCATCGGTGCCGTCGACACCAACGCGCGCACGCTCAAGGTCGGCACGCTTGCGGTTGAGTGGAATGATCAAACCCGTTTCAAGGACGTCACAGCGGCGGACCTTGCTGTCGGCTCGCCCATCCGCATCTCTGTGCTCGTACGCGGCGCAGCGCCTCTGCTGGCCACTTCGTTTCAGCAGCCATCCGATCCAGTCCCCAAAGATACAGCGGAGTTGACTGCCGAAGTAAGCCAAGTGCTGCCACAGTCTGGCGCGGCAATCACGTTTCGTATGCTTGGTGTATCGGTGCTTATGCCACAAGCGGGATACAACACCGTGGAATCGTTGACGCGCCGGCAGGACGCGCGGCGACCAGAACAACCGCTTCAGTTCCCCGTGCTCGGCAGACCACTGAGCATTACCGGTCAATACGAAGCAACTCTGCGCAAGCGTCGCAACTTTGAACTCGACGATGCCTTAGAACCCGAGAAGCGTACCACCCTGGATCATGAACTCACGATCGAGCTGTTCTATCCGGTCAACGAGCGCACGTTCTTGTTTGCCGAGGGCAAAGCGAAGTATGACGTGGAACTGCGCCGCACGGGCAGACAGCCAAGCTTTGACAGGTCTCTCGAACGTGGGCAAACGTGGGTGTTCTTCGATCGTTTAGCGGGTTCGGGATTCGGTTTGCAACTCGGGCGACAGAACCTGAGCGAAGCGCGCGAGTGGTGGTGGGATACGGATCTGGACGCAGCACGCCTGTACTACGACCAGGGCCCGTTGCATGTGGAGATCAGCGCGAGCCAAGAAGTGGCGCGGACCTCCAGTCTAGAACGCCATATCGATCCAGAGGACAAGCGCGTCGCCCGGCTCATGGCGCGGGGCAGTTGGCAATGGGCGAGGAAGCAGACCGTCGAGGTTTTCGCGCTACGCCACCATGATCGCTCGCGTACTGAAGCAAACGGTGTAAGTTTGAACGAAGATGACGAAGATCCAAGAGACGCAAGTCTTACTTGGCTAGGTTTGCGCGCAGTGGGTGACCGCGCGCTGGAGAACCACGGCGACTTGCGGTATTGGGCAGATGCCGGATGGGTGCGTGGCCGCGAAAAGCGGCTCGAGTTCGATACCGATAACGGCGTGAGCACCGTCGACAAACGCACCGACGCAAAAGTGCGCGGCTCGGCGTTTGACCTCGGCCTGAGTTGGCGCACTCGCCTGCCTTCGCGGCCAGCGTTCACCCTAGGCTACGCCCAAGGCTCTGGCGATGACAGCATCGAAGATGGCGTCGATAGCGCGTACCAGCAAACTGGTTTGCACAGCAATAAGTGGCGCTTTTTCGGCGTGAAGCGGTTTCGTTACTACGGAGAACTGTTGCGCCCTGAGCTGTCCAATCTGCGCATCGTGACTGCAGGCGCAGGTTTGCGTTTTCTGAACCGCAGCTCGGTCGATTTGTTGTATCACCGCTACCGCCAAACACGAGCGGCTAACGCGCTGCGTGATGCGAGCGTTGATGCCGATCTTACCGGCAAGAGCCGTGCGGTGGGGGAGGAGTACGACCTCGTGCTGGGCCTGCGCGAGTGGACTCATCTCGATCTTGCGCTGATCGCGTCGACCTTCAAGGCGGGCAATGCCTTTGGTTCGCTCGGCGGCAAGCGCGCAAATTCATTGCAGTTTGAACTAACTCTTAACTATTAGGACTCCTTGCGGAAGCTTCCCGTATGCGTCGAGGAAAGGATGGTTCATAGCGATGCGAGGTTGGCGCAATGCGTAGTGACGAACATGCCCCCGTCCCAATTCCGGTGTGTACGGGAGATCGCCCGAGCGCATGCGCTGGATGATCACTGAACGAAAGCAGTTGACCGATGAATGATTTGTATGCGAGCACGCAAGCTGCTACTGTTGGCGGCGACGAGCCGTTTATCCGCTACACACGTGAGCTGGCTTGGCTGGACGCTGAGCCCGACTCGCTCTCACCTCTGGTTCGCGAAGCTGCGGCACAACGCGGGTGGACAGCGGCGGCCACCGACTGGATTCGCAGCTACGGCAGCTTTAGTCCGCAGCGCGATCCCTTCTGTGTCTTCGTTTATGAGACCGTTGCGCCCACCCGCGACATCTGCCTTGCCGAGTTGTTCGCCTCTCGTCCCGTAGCATCCGGTGAGCGCGAAGGTGCGGTGATCGAAACTCCTGCGGGCTGGATAAGGCTTTCACCATTGGGATATGACCCGAGGCTTGGTACGCTGACAGCCGTGCTCGCGCGTTTTCCGGCTGCCGAGGTGATTCGCTATCGACCTTATCGGCGCTGCACCTTGCGTACGCCATCGAGTGGCACAGCGACACGATTTATCAAAGTGTTTGCGGACGAGCAAGGCGCGAGCGTCCACGAGAATACCGTCGCTGTGTGGCAAGCGAGGCAACGCGGTGAACTCAGTTTTAACGTGGCCTGCCCTTTGGGATGGGAGGTGCAATCCCGCAGTTTGTCGCTCGGCCTTGTCCCCGGCGAGCCCATATTGCGTGAGCTTCTCAGCGCGCGCGGCCCCGCCTTGTCAGCGCGCATGGGACGGGCCTGCGCCGAAATAGCGGTCTCGGGGATCAAGCCCATCAGCGTATTCGATGCGGCGGCTCAAATGCGGCGTTCGGGCAAGTACGCCGAGCAAGTCAAAAGCGCGCTCCCGCATCTTTCGGAGCGCATTGAAGCTTTGTTGAGCCGCCTTGCCGCAGTGCACCGCTCAACCGGGGGAAGGCAG
>JAOTTZ010000311.1 GCA_029864165.1 Burkholderiaceae bacterium | reverse complement strand
TGTGAATCCGCGATGCCTAACGAATAAGGTTAGATCGTGATCGCGAAGCGAGCCACGATCTGAACCGGTTGTTGGACAAGCCCGGCTCTGAGGCACGATCTATCTGGAAATAGCTCTTTCAATTGAGCTACGTGCGACCGGTGTTGGGTTCCCCCAACCCGCCAGCGCCGATGATTCACGGCGTCATTGCGACGCCGCCGCGCCAAGGTGCGCGATTTTGCTGCCCTGGCCAACAGTTTTCACGGCGTAAGGCCGAGCGCAGCCATAGCGCCCGCAGGGCACTGACTCGCTGATGGTGTTTGGTGGCCTATGTGCTCTGATTGACTTCCAGATGGGTCGTCGGTGGCTCAGCGATGGGCGGCAATATTCTTCGCCGCACGATCAGCATCTCAGCACCACAACAAGTACAGCGCATTTTGGGACGCACCATGGGTTCGACGGGTGGGCCAATAGGTCGCTTGAACACCAACAACTTGAGCAGCGCGATCAGGCGTTTGCTGTTGGGGTGCAGAAACCCAAAGTTGCGCGAGCGCCGAAAACCCTTGGGCAGCACGTGCTGCAACACCAGCCATAAAAAGGTGGCTCCGCTAACCGTGCGCAGCGTCATCTTTTTGGTTTCGCTGTCGCGGTATCGGTAAGTGACTTGCCCGTTTTCACAGCCGATGATGTCACGCTCCTGAAGCACCCCGCGGTACAAGTAGCGGCCCAGGTAGAGCAGCGCCTTCTCGCCGTTGCCGACTCCTTTGCAATCCACCACCCATTGCTTGGGCAGATGAGGCGGTAGTGTCAAACCTTCACCCTTGAGCGCCGTCAGCAACTTGGCGGCAAACACTTTGGCCAGCGCCTTGTGGTTGAACAAATAGCCGTTGCCTTTGACGCTACGGCGCAAGGTGCGCCATAAACCGCTGGCTGCATCCAGCGCGGCTGCAGGCATGGCAACATGCACGTGCGGGTGAAACTCCAGCTGGCGCGAATGCGTATGCAGCACCGCCACCGCGCCGGGGCTGCCTTGGAGTTGCTTATGGTTTTGGCTGAAACTGTGCAGCGTGGCCCAGGCGCACTGCATCGACAAGGCGTAGACCGTGCGCTGGTGTTGCCAGGCCAGCGTACGCAACTGGGCCGGCAAGGTAAAGGTGATCAGGAAATAGCTACCCGGCACCAACGCCCGTGTTTGTCGCTCGATCCAGCGCTGGCTCTCGAAATGTTGGCAATGCGGACAGTTGCGGTGGCCACAGGAGTGAGGGACAAAACGTTGCTCATCACAACCGCTGCACTGCGCCAACATGCGTGGGGCCAAGCTGGAGCGGCACAGCTTCATGGCGCGCAAGGCTTGCAGGTGGCTGGGCAGAATGGCGTTTTGGTATTGGCGCACAAAGTCGGCCTCGAAACGCTCAATGACGGCAGCCATGGCAATCATTTGACGCCTGCCCAATCGATGCTGAAGCGAGCCATCAAGGCATTGATGCGAGCGCTGGCCTGATCGTTGGTGTGGCTGGTGAGGTGGGTGTAGCGGGCGGTGGTGAGAATGGAGTAGTGGCCCAGAATCTTCTGCACCTCAAGCAAATCCACGCCGGCTTCAATCAAGTGCGTGGCATAGCTGTGCCTCAGGCTGTGCGGGGTGATCTTTTTTTTAGTCCGCAATCGATGGCCACTTGGCGTAGGCTCTTTTGCACACCACCGCGGTCCAGCGGGGTGCTTGCGCTGTGCGCCCCGGCTAGACCGCCATGGCGATTGGGAAACAGCAATTCAGGGTTGTGGTGCGTCTGCCAAAAGCGGCGCAGGATTGACAGGGTGCTCTGGGGCAGAGGGACAAAGCGATCGCGGTTACCTTTGGAGTCGCGCACATGCACGCGATGACGGGTTGCATCAATATCGCTGACCTTCAAAGCCAGCCCTTCGCTCAGGCGCAACCCCATGCTGTACACGGTGAAATAGAACACCCGGTAGCTCAGCGTGCGGGTCGCAGAAAACAACGCTTGAGCTTGCTCGACCGTGACGATGTCGGGCAGGCGCTGCGCCTTGGGTGGTTTGATGAAGTTGGGCATGCTCCAGGGTTTACCCAGAACATGCAAGGTGTAGAACTTGAAGCCATACAGATCGAGCTTGACCGCGCTCCAGGAATGCGAGGCAATCAAGTCGCTGAAGTAGTCGGTCAGCTGCGCTGGCGACAAGTTGTCAATTCGGTGGCCAAAGTAGTCACCCATGCGCCGAATGGCGCGCGAATAAGCATCGATGGTCTTGGGTTGCAGGCCCTTGAGCTTGAGGTGTTTGAGGTGGGTTTGGTAGCGCTGATCAAAATCAGCAGTGGCACTGGGTTTCATGCTGTTGAGTCCTCACGAAATATTGCAAAATCACCCCCATCAGAATTGAAAGAAGTGAAGGCGCAGAATAAATCGTGTCAGCGTGGGGGAGAACTACTCCGCGTAGCGGCTTCGTCCAACTTGTATTTCGACATCTGCGGTAGCGCCGAGCCAGTTGGCCTAACGCGCCGCCGCAGTTGCGATGGTATCAGCCACTGCTCCCTCTTTCGTGGGCCCTATCGACAATCTCCCACAGGGGTGGCGTCGGCAGATTAGGCAGCCTAAATTTCTGCGGATGAGATTGCGAATCAACTTCACGGCTGCGGCTCAAACATGTAGCAGCAGAAAAACCAAGCCGCGCACTTGCGCGTTCTTTGCAATTCACCAATTCGCTTCGCGCTCCGGCGTGGCAGTGATGCGATGAATACTCAAGTCGGCTCCGTCGAACTCATCTTCCGGCGACATGCGTAGGCCGATGAAGAACTTGATGCCGCCGTAGACCACAAAACTGCCGGCCAAGGCCCAGGCAATGCCCAGCAATGTGCCCAATACCTGGGCACCCAAGCTGACGCCACCCAGACCGCCCAGCACTTTGCTGCCAAATATGCCTGCTGCTACGCCGCCCCAAGTGCCGCACAGGCCGTGCAACGGCCACACGCCCAATACGTCGTCGATCTTCCACTTGTTTTGCGTCAGCGTGAACAAGCTGACGAAGATGCCGCCCGCCACGGCGCCGGTGACGAGCGCGCCCAAGGGGTGCATCAAGTCTGAGCCAGCGCATATCGCCACCAAGCCGGCCAGCGGTCCGTTGTGGGTAAACCCAGGGTCGTTCTTGCCCATCACCAAGGCCACCAGCGTGCCGCCCACCATGGCCATCAGCGAGTTCACCGCCACCAAGCCCGATATGCTGTTGAGCGTCTGTGCGCTCATCACGTTGAAGCCGAACCAGCCCACGGTCAGTATCCATGCGCCCAGGGCCAAGAACGGGATGTTAGAAGGCGGATGCGCCGACATGCCGCCGTCCTTGCGGTAACGATTGCTGCGCGCGCCCAGCAGCAGCACGGCGGGCAGCGCTATCCAGCCGCCCATGGCGTGCACGA
>JAOTTZ010000310.1 GCA_029864165.1 Burkholderiaceae bacterium | reverse complement strand
GATGGGTTCGCTCTGGGTTGAAACCGTACTGATCGAGGAGTCCAGCATGTCAGCATTGCCCGAGTCGTTTGTGGGTACCGCCGCCAACGACGTCGATGCGCAGGAAACGCGCGAATGGCTCGACGCCTTGGCCGCGGTTATCGCCTCGGAAGGCGGCGAGCGCGCGCACTTTCTGCTGGGGCAGCTGATAGACCACGCCCGCCAAACCGGCATCGACGTGCCCTTCTCAGCCAACACGGCTTACGTCAACACCATCCCGCCCGAGCTCGAGCCTGTTTACCCCGGCAATTTGGAGATTGAAGAGCGCTTGCACGCCTATGTCCGCTGGAACGCGATGGCGATGGTGGTCAAAGCCAACCGCATGAACCCCAGCGATGGTGGTGATTTGGGTGGCCACATCTCCAGCTTCGCGTCGGTGGCGACCATGTTTGGCGCCGGCTTCAACCACTTCTGGCATGCCGAGACGGCAGACCATGGTGGCGACCTGCTTTATTTCCAAGGGCACTCTTCGCCAGGGGTCTACGCACGCGCCTTTGTCGAGGGGCGTCTTAGCGAAGAACATTTGTCCAATTTCCGACAAGAGGTCGATGGCAACGGCTTGTCGAGCTACCCGCACCCCAAGTTGATGCCCGAGTTCTGGCAATTCCCGACCGTGTCGATGGGCTTGGGGCCGCTGATGGGCATCTACCAAGCGCGCTTTCTCAGGTATCTGCATGCGCGCGGAATTGCGAATACTGAGAACCGCAAAGTATGGGTCTTTTGCGGCGATGGCGAGATGGACGAGCCCGAGTCGCTGGGGGCCATCGGTTTGGCCTGCAGAGAAAAACTTGACAACCTGATCTTTGTCATCAACTGCAACCTACAACGCTTGGACGGGCCGGTGCGCGGCAACGGCAAAATCGTCCAGGAACTCGAAGGCGAGTTCCGTGGCTCGGGCTGGAACGTGATCAAGCTGCTTTGGGGCAATCACTGGGACCCTCTGCTCGCTCGCGATAGTGAAGGCTTGTTGCGCAAGGTGATGATGGATACCGTCGATGGCAACTATCAGGCGATGAAAGCCAACGATGCCGAGTTCGTGCGCAAGAACTTCTTTGGCAAGCACCCCAAGTTGCTGGAGATGGTTGCTAAGATGAGCGACGAAGAAATCTGGCGCCTCAACCGTGGCGGGCACGACCCGCGCAAGGTTTACGCCGCGTATCAACGCGCCGTCAACCACAAAGGCCAGCCGACGGTGTTGCTGGTCAAGACGGTAAAAGGTTTTGGCATGGGCAAAAGCGCAGAGGGCAAGAACACCGCGCACCAGACCAAAAAGCTGACCGACGACGATATCAAGAGCTTTCGTGACCGTTTCGGTATTCCCGTCACCGACGAGCAACTCCCCAAGCTACCGTTTTACAAGCCGGCCGACGACACGCCGGAAATGCGTTACCTGCACGAGCGGCGGCTCGCGTTGGGCGGCTATTTGCCCAAGCGCCGCATTCAAGCCGACGAGAAATTCAAGATTCCGGATATTCAGCAGTTCAAAGCGGTACTCGAGCCCACCGCTGACGGCCGCGAGATATCGACCACCCAAGCCTATGTTCGTTTTCTAGTTCAGCTGCTGCGCGACAAAGAACTCGGGCCGCGCGTGGTACCGATTTTGGTCGACGAAGCGCGCACCTTTGGCATGGAAGGACTATTCCGGCAGATCGGCATTTACAACCCAGAAGGTCAGCAGTACACCCCGGTTGACAAGGACCAGGTGATGTACTACCGCGAGGACAAAGCCGGGCAAATCCTGCAAGAGGGCATCAACGAAGCGGGTGGTTTCGGCAGTTGGATTGCGGCTGCTACTTCGTACTCCAGCAACAACCGCATCATGGTGCCCTTTTATGTGTACTACTCGATGTTTGGTTTTCAGCGCGTCGGCGACATGGCTTGGGCGGCCGGTGACTTGCAGGCGCGCGGCTTTTTGCTCGGCGGTACTTCGGGGCGCACGACGCTCAACGGAGAAGGCCTGCAACACGAAGACGGACACAGCCAAATTCTGGCCAGCACTATTCCGAACTGCCTCAGCTACGACCCGACGTTTGCGCACGAGGTCGGCGTGATACTGCACCACGGCTTGATGCGCATGGTCGAGCTTCAGCACAACGTTTTTTACTACATCACATTGCTCAACGAGAACTACCCGCAGCCTGGGCTCAGAGCCGGCACCGAGGAACAAATCATCAAGGGCATGTACCTCTTGGAGGAAGGCGCAAAGAAAACGCCGCGCGTCAACCTGCTCGGTAGCGGCAGCATTCTGCGCGAGAGCATTGCTGCCAAGGCTTTGCTGCACGAGGATTGGGGTGTTTCAGCCAACGTCTGGAGCTGCCCGAGTTTTAACGAATTGGCGCGTGAGGGCCAAGACGTCGAGCGCTGGAACATGCTGCACCCGACGAAAACGCCGGGTGTTGCTTTCGTCACCCGGCAGCTCGAGAAGTACCCTGGTCCGGTGATTGCCTCCACCGATTACATGAAAAACTACGCCGAACAAATCCGCGCTTTCCTGCCCAAGGGACGCGCCTACAAGGTATTGGGCACAGATGGATTTGGCCGCAGCGACTTCCGCGTGAAACTGCGCGAGCACTTCGAAATCAATCGCCACTACATCGTCATCGCTGCGCTCAAGTCGCTGGCCGATGAAGACAGCGTGGCGATGGCCAAAGTGGCCGAAGCGATTGCGAAGTACAAAATCAACACTGAAAAACTCAACCCCCTGTACGCATGAGCGCCATCTTTTTACTCACCCCATGCAAAGCTGCGGCCGCGGTCTGCCGCCATGCAGCGGTGGTGAACATGCACTGGAGACCTTCAACATGGCGTTGATCGAAGTCAAAGTTCCCGACATCGGCGACTTCAAGGAAGTGCAGGTCATCGAGTTGCTGGTCCAGCCTGGTGACCGAATCAAGGCCGAACAAAGCCTTATCACGGTCGAGTCCGACAAGGCGTCGATGGAAATTCCCTCCGACCAAACCGGCGTGGTCAAGGAGGTCAAGGTAGCCGTTGGCGACAAAGTGGGCAAGGGTACTTCGATACTCGTTCTGGAGTCGCAAGCCGCTGCGGCTGCGCCCTCCACCGAGGATGCACCGGCGGCAGACAAAGGCGCCCCCCCGCCTGCAGCGGCAACCGCCGAACCTCCCGCTGCGACCGCTGCCGAGCCAGCCGCAGCGGTACCTGCCGCCCCACCTGCAGCGGTCAACGGCGAAGCAACAACGGCGTCGCCCCCGGTGCAAGAAGCTGCCGCAGGCGCATTACCGCACGCGTCGCCCAGCATCCGCAAGTTAGCACGCGAACTCGGTGTGCCGCTCGCCGAGGTTCAGGGTAGTGGCCCCAAGGGTCGCATCATGCAAGCGGACGTGCAAGGTTTCGTCAAAGGCGTGATGGCCGGC
>JAOTTZ010000309.1 GCA_029864165.1 Burkholderiaceae bacterium | reverse complement strand
GCTGCGGTTGAACAACGGTGGCCCGGTGGCCTACCAAACCTTAGGCATTCAGCGCCAGATCAGTACCACCGAAGGCGCGCGCTATACGCTGAGCTTTAACTACGCCGCAGGCCCAGCGTTCAGCCTAGCCAGCGGTGAGATCGGCATCTATCTTGACGGCGCTCGCATAGCGACATATACCAACACCAGCCCCCGCGATGGCTTGAACTGGCAGACGGTGAGCTTCGAGTTTGACGGCAACGGCCAGACACGCGAGCTGAGCATCCAACTGGAGGGTGGCGACGCCGTGGCCACCAGCACGGCGACGATTCGCGCCGCGAACATTGACGCCTTGCGCGTCGTTGAGACCTTACCCCTTGGGGCGGACCACGTGTACGGGTTGGTCGACACAGAAATAGCCTTGCCACGGTTGGAGGCCGCACTGCTAGACACCGATGGTAGCGAGAAGCTGGATGTCGAGCTGTCAGGTCTGCCCGAGGGTACCGCAATCAGTGACGGCGTTCGCAGCCATACTGTGACCGCAACCACGGCAACGCTGAACCTAAGCGGCTGGAACCTCAATCAACTGGCGTTGCAAGCGGCGGTGGGTTATACCGGTACCTTGCAACTTCGTGTGCGCGCCACCAGCAGCGAGGCGAGCAACAGCGACAGCGCGAGCGTCGAGCGTACTGTGGAGGTGGTGGTGCTGCCCGGCCGGGCTGTGGCCACGCCCGTCGGGGTCAATCCGTACGTCACGTTGACATCAGTCACGACGAGCAGCCCGCTTGCAAAGGGTGGCTCGAAAGTTGCAACAGCAGTGCTGTCTGCGAACAGCAGGAGCGTAGCAGCCAGCTCGCGGCTCGCCGAGGGCGAGACGCTCAGCCCGGGCTCGGCACAAAGCCTGCTCACACCACGCCCGCCCGAAGAGGAGGCGCTGGACGAACAAGAACGACGCCGGCACAGCGAGGCTTGGCTGCAAACGCTGGAGAAGGCGGCCAAAGCGCAGTGGCATGCGCAGATGGGGGCCGAGCATGCCGACGAGCTCGTGTCGTGACCGCCTTAGATCCATGTCTGTCCCCATGTCGCTGGGGCTCTGCAGAGTTCGGCGAAAGCGTTGGCATTCCACCGCCGAATAGAATGCTCGTACGTTAGGGCCTTACTATTCCTTACGAACACAGAGTGAAGTGATGAGTGTCAAATGTTGTGTCATGTCTTGTATCGCGGCAACGATGATGGCCGCCAGCGGTACGGCTTCGGCCGTCACAGCCAGCCTGGTCGGTGACAAGAATGGTTTTGGGCTCGATCCATCACTGCAAAGTGGCGACCCATTCGACAACTTTTTCATTCCCTACTATGACGCTGCAGAAGGCAACATCACCGATCGCGTCATCGACACGAGCTTTTCGTTCGTGCACAACTACAGTGTCATCGGCCCGATCTTGGCCGCGTCGGTCGAGCTGCTCAGCGGTGGATGGGGGCTGTACGGCCCGGCCAGCGTGTACATCAACGATGTGCTTGTTGGTGAGCTGAGCGATGGTGAGATCGGCCTCACCGAGTACGTGCGCTTGGACATTTTCGACCTCACGCCATTGCTTGCGCAGCTGGCGCTCAGCGGCAACGACAAGGTGGAGATTCGTCCCATCGCTGGTGGTATCGAGTTGGACAGCGGCGCACTGGACTATTCGTTGATCACCGTTACGGCGGTGCCAGAGCCTGTCAGCGCCGGCCTTTTGGTACTAGGGTTGGCGGTTGTAGGCATGGCGGCCCGGCGGCGGGCAGCGGCCTGAGGCAAGCAGCGCTGCTGCACGCGCAACAAACTCGCGAGCGCTGTCAAAGCCGCGCGCCGAGCCATAGCCCTGATGAGTGCGCGCTTGGTATTTGCGGCCGCACAGTGGTGATCAACCCGGCGCAAGCGCACCCGGACGCCATGGCCGCCCTCTCACTGCGAGCCAGCGGGCGTTGCTACCCGGTTGGCAGCAAGGAATACGCCGAGGTGTTTGAACCCATGCCGCACACGTGATCGGCCCCGTCATGATGAACACGATCGGAACAGCCCAGGTGAGCGTGCGCGCAGATGCTCCGAGCGATGCGCTTGCGCGCGCGTTGAGCGACTGGCGCGCACGGTTGGTAGCTGCCGGTGTCAACTGCCGCAGCGTGGCGTTTCATTCTGACGATAGCCCGTGGACGCAAAAGTTTGAAGACGCAGACCCGGCATTGGTGACGGCCTGGGAGGCCGCCCGCGCCCGCGTCTCTGCGGACAACCCGGTGGCGCTTTCTAAGTTGGACAGCAGCGCTGGCGCGGAGTTGCTCATGGCTTTGGCTTTGCGGCTGCCCTCGGGGCCGACCGGTGTCCTCGGCTTGTTGCTGCCGCCACCTCACAGCGAGCGTGTGGTGCAGATGGTGATGCTCTCGCTCGGCGGTTTGCAACTGGCTCTTTCGGCGGCTAGCCTTGCACACAACGAGCGAGCCGCGCGCTTGCTTGAGCTGCTGGGGTACGTGGGCTCGCAGACGCGAGCTCGCGCTGCCGCGCAGGAGTGGGTCAACCGCACAGCTGCGTGGGTGCGTACCGAAGAACCAACGTTGGCCGAGGGTCTCACGCTGACGCTGTTCGAAGTGCGCTCGCAGAGGCCGCGTTGGTGGGTGGCGGCTGATACAGCGTGGGCAGAAGAGGCCTCTCCCGAAGTGCGACAAGCCACCGAAATAGCCAGCCGGGCTTATGTGCAAGCTGAAGAGGTAGCCGATGGCCCGTGGTGGGCTTTGCCCGTATTGGCAGACGGCGAGACCGTGGCTGTGCTAGTGGCGCGCCAGGCCGGGGGCGACCGGGGGCAATGGCCTGCTGCCGCCTTGAACCCAATGCGCAGCAGCGCGGCCCTCGCTGAGCCGCTCTTGCGACAGTGGCGGGTAGCCGAACAAAGCCTGTTGCGGCATGCGATGCGCAGCATTGCTGAAGCTTGGGCCAAGGTGCGCGGGTCAGGGCATCTGCTATGGAAGGCCGGGGCCGCGACGGTGGTGGTGCTGCTGGCGGTGCTGCTGGTGTTGCCGGTGGATGACCGCATCACCGCCAACACGGTGATCGAGGGCCGCACGCGCCAGGTGGTCACGTCGCCTTTTGAAGGCTTTATCGCCCGCGTCGCCGTGCGACCGGGTGAGCAGGTACGCGCGGGGCAGGTGCTGGCAGCGCTTGATGACCGTGAACTACGAATGGAGCAGGCTCATTACCTCAGCCAGCGCGATCAAGCCGCCGGCAAACTGCGTGAGGCGATGGCCGAGCGCGATGCATCGGCCATGGTGCTCGCTGCGGCAGAGCTGCGGCAGTCCGAGGCGCAACTGGCACTGGTGGAGGCCAAACTCCGGCGCTCCGAGCTGCTGGCACCGCAAGCCGGGTTGGTAGTGAGCGGTGATTGGGCGCAACAAATCGGTAGCCCGGTCGAGGCTG
>JAOTTZ010000307.1 GCA_029864165.1 Burkholderiaceae bacterium | reverse complement strand
AAGATGGGCTATGCCTGGCTCGAGTTCAACTTGGTCCAGCGCGGCGTTGGCGGCAATCACAAGGCGCCGCGCGACCGCCTCCCCTGCTTGCCTACGGTAGTACCGGACCTCAACTTGGCGGTCTCGTCGGGCTTGCGGGCGAAGAATCGCCGGTTTCAATCTATTGCACCGCGAGCAATGGCAAACAGCTCCTCATCCTCGGCCTGGGTCCGCGCGCTCCCCGGCCCGGAGGCGAGCCCTTCCTCGATCAACTCGCGCAACCGCCGTTTAGCCTGCTCTTCTTGGTCTTTTCTGACCAAGTCGCGAATGTACTCGCTCGTGTTGCCGTAGTGCCCGCTAGACACGCGCGCGTCGATGTATGTGCGCATGGATTCAGGCAGGGCAAAGCTCATGGTTTGTCGACTCACGGCACAATGCTAGGTGCTGTGACAACAGTTGTCAACATTTCCCGCCTGGCTGCGGCGCGCTGATAGACATTCGGCATCACAGCTGAATCTTTCGCGCTCGCAGTTCTACCAAGGCCTCATTGCAAATAGCTTGGGGGGATCAGGCAGCGAAATGTTCATGCTTGCCATTGTTACCGGGCAAGGGCTTGCTCAACCGACCGGATGATGCCCTCGATATGCTCGGCCGGGGCCGCCTCGGCGTCAAGCTGGATGGTCAACCGCCCTGCCCCATCCGTGAACCACTTACCGACAGATTTGCCACGGACTTCCAGCGAACCGGTCTGCTGCGCAACGCTGTGATCGGGTGCCCCCACCAGCGCTGTAACGACCCCGGCTGGAACCAACTGTCGCTGCTGTTGCCAAAGTTTCTCAGCCCGTCGCAAAACGGCTTTACGGTCCTTCGTCAGCGCTGTGGCGATGGCATTGGCATGGCGGTGCTGCACCTCGAGTGGTGAACGGAAACAGTCCAGTACGGGTGGTGGAAGATCCGCCACTTGAAGAACGTTGGCCACCCAGGTGTGGGACACGCCCAACGCCTCGGCCAGACGTCGATTTGATGGGAAGAGCTTCTCGTCAAGGGCGCGGCGATACATCGTGCCCTGCTCATACGGCGAGAGATCCGCGCGCTCCCGGTTCTCGCGATCCATCGTAGAAAAGAGATCAAGGTCGGAGATTGCGGACGAGTCGATGGTCGCCAAGACGGGGATGCCTAACTCTGCGCACGCGCGGTGTCGACGATGGCCGAACACGATTTCGTAGCGCTCCGACTGCCCCGCCAATACGCGCACCAAAATGGGCTGGACATTGCCGCCGGCGATCTCGATGTCCTGCTTCAGCCTTGCAAACTCCGCGGTGTTGAAAGAGTCGGGATGTCGATTCGCCCAACGACTTGCGGTGATGCAACGGGGGTCGATCTTCTTTGTGGGCGCGGCGCCCTCGTGCTCCTTCATCCGCTCGCGAAGCTTGCCCAGCTCACTTTCTGCAGCCAGCATCTGGCCGCGGAACTGCAGCATTTGTCCCGGCCCCGTTCTGGATGTTGCTCCAGACCCCACGGGCGGGAACTTGGTCGATTGCCCCCCGCTGGCTTCAGCGGTCCCGTCTAATTTATCCTCGCCGGGCGTAGCGACGACGTTATCCGCCGGCAACTGCAGGTCGCCGGTCAGCGCAAGAAGTTTCGATTTGGTACTCATTTCAGCGCCCCCCTGGTTCTGGCAACCTGGTTGCCACTGGCTGTCATCGCCACCGCCACTATGCCGGTCCCGCAGTCGGTTTTCTTTCGGTGGCAACCAGGTTGCCACTTCACAAGCGTCATCATGCTGGCCCCGCGCGCGAACGCCACGCCTCAACGACCGACTGCTCGGCGAGGTCGACGAATCGGTCGTAAGCGTCAACGGCACGTTTGTACGTCTTTGCCGAGCCATCATACTTTTGAACATCGTAGGCCGTTGCAAACTCAGCCGCCTTGTTGCTGGTCACGGACGTCTTCGGAATCTCGACCGGTAGCACGAACTCGCCATACGTGGCCTGAATCCACTGCCGAACAGCCGGCGAGGCCGCATCGGCTTGATCGACTCGACTCAAAAGAACATGCAGAAAGTCGAAGACTTTCCGCGCCCCATCTGGTTCTTGTTGGTCGAGATTACTGCCCAGATCGGCCAACAGAGACCAAAACTGTGCTGAGCTGGCAAAGTCCAATCCCGACGGCGGCACAGGGACGACAAGACCGTCGGCCGCCCATAGCCCGTTGATGGTCACGTATGAAAGCGACGGCGGCGTGTCAATCACAATGACGTCGTACAGATCGCGTATGGGCTCGAGGCCAGCGTTGAGGACATCCCAAAATCGAGCGCCCGCGTCTTGCATTTGTCGCGCAGGAAGGGCGAACTCGGCGGAAAACAGAAACGGCGCCGCAGCAACGAGGTCAATACCATCCCAGTAGGTCGAGCGAATCGCCGGCGTGATGTCGTCGCTGGTGCCGACACACAAAGGCGATATGGTCATCTCTTCGCTGACTTCGGCCTCCGGCAAAATGCCATGCAGCGTCGTGAGTGAACCTTGAGGGTCGATGTCAATGGCCAGGACCCGATGTCCTCGAAGACTCAAGCCCTGCGCGAGAATCATCGCGCTGGTCGTTTTTGATACACCGCCTTTGAAGTTGGCGACCACGATGCAAAATGCCCGCTGGCCGGTGGGTCGCATCTTGTCCTGGCGGTAGGCTCGTGTCCACTGCCTTGTCTCGCTCAGGGTGAACTCCCGCTTCCCGCCGGTGGGACTCAGCCGCCCGGCGGGCAAGTCGCCTTTGGTGATTCGATAGTTGATGTGTGCCTTGTCGACTCCGCAGAGCACTGCGAGCTGGGATGCCGAGTAGTGCGGAGAAACCTTGCGCGACTGTGGCGCCAGCAGCCGCCCACGAATCTGCTCCACCATGTTCGATGCTCGACTCGCAAGAGCAACGATGCGCTGCATGTCTATCGGAGCACGCTGCGCGATGGCAGGCGCGGGCAGGGGGCTGGCAACCAGGTTGCCAGACTCATCTGAAACGGACTTTAGTTCTGCGGCAACTGTGACCACTTTGGCCCTTTATTCAACGAATTTCACCAAGTATACATAGAATCGCACAACATGCGAAATGCGTTTAAACTCTCCGCGCTCGAAGGTGAGGGTTTTTGGGGAACCCAACATCCAGCCGCCGGGCGGTTGGGCCTTGACTGTGAGAGTTTTTAGCCTAAGAACGGCAGTTGAGCCCATGCACACCCCGGGGAAGTCAGCCGTGGCAAGGGTTTGGTGGCATTTGGCATACTCACCGGATGGGTGAAATGATTGAGCCGAAGAAAGCCGTGCTGGCGCAGGCCAGCGAGGACGTGATGGTGGTAGACACCATGGGCGGGCGAATGCATGTTCGCTGGGACGAGACGGCGCAGGCCACGCCGCACGGGCAGTTGGTGTATTTTGCCGAGTTCTTGGCCACCGCAGGTGTGTTCGATCGTTGGGTGC
>JAOTTZ010000308.1 GCA_029864165.1 Burkholderiaceae bacterium | reverse complement strand
CATGGGCGCCCTGCACCACGGCAGGTGGCGGCGGGTAGAGTTTGAGCTCGTGATGGGAATGGGGTGTTTCGCTGCTGGCCATGAAGGTCTCCTGTCAAAAGGGGTGCCTCTCTATCGCGGAAGAAAACGGCACGACGTTTGGAACGGACTGCTTGCTTCGCGCCGCGTGCCGCGCGGATATTCTCCCCAAAAGCGGCTCTGCAAAAGCGGGCGCGCGCGAACGCCGTCCAAAGGCATACTACAGTGCTGGTCGAGTGGCCAGTATCGGCCCAACGCTCAAGATTCAGTCAATGTCCAGTAGAAGCACGACGCTGCCCGCGTGGCTGGGTTACATAACCTTTGTCGTGTACGGCAGCCTGGTGCCTTTGAACTTCAAAGCCAGGTCGATCGAACAGGCCTGGCTCACTTTTCAAAACACGCCCTTTCTCCACCTCGGTGTGGAGTCTCGCGCCGACTGGATTGCCAACGGCGTCCTGTATCTGCCCGTTGGTTTTCTGACAGCGCGGATGCTGATGCTGATGCTGCCCAGCGTACCGCGTATTTTTTCGCTCTCGGCAGCATTTTTGTTCAGTGTCGTGCTTGCCTTTGGTGTTGAGTTCGCGCAGTTGTTTTTCCCTGGGCGAACGGTTTCGCTCAATGATTTGATAGCCGAATGTATCGGTGGCTTTTTGGGCTCGGCCGTGGCCGTTCCGCTGGGTCGACGGGTCGACCATTTGCGCGGTTGGTGGCAGGCGCATGCAAGCCGGTCGAGCGCACATATGCTTGAGGCCTACGTCGCGGCCTACTTGCTCTATAGCTTGTTTCCCTACGACTTGCTGCTGTCGGCGCAAGAGTTCAATGACAAAATCAACTCCGGGGCTTGGGGCTTTTTCCGTGCAGGCAGCTCATCGTCGCCTTTCTTGGTTTCGCTTCGACTGGCCATTGAAGTAGTTTTAACGCTGCCTTTGGGCGTCTTGCTGGCCAACCGGCGAGGCCGACGACCTTTGAGTTTGGCTGGCGCCGCTACCGCAGGGATGGGGCTTGGCCTGGTGATAGAAGCCGCTCAGCTATTTATTGCGACCGGAAGCACACAGGGCGTGTCGGTACTGACCAGAGCTGCTGGTGCCATGCTTGGTTTGGTGCTTTGGCGTCGCCGTTCACAGTTGGGCCCTGATCAAATCAGAGCCTTTGTGAGGCGGCGCAGCATGCCGATCATGCTCGCCTATTATTTGCTGCTGATCGGCGTCAATGGCTGGTTTTCGAGTAGCTGGCGAGGCGTCGCGGTCGCTACCGCAAAGTGGCATCAACTGCAGCTGATTCCTTTTTACTACCACTACTACACCACCGAGGCCAACGCCCTGGTCAGCTTGGCCAGTGTCTGGCTGATGTACACGCCCGTTGCACTGCTGTGTTGGGCACATCGTTTTTCGCCTACGGCAGCGCTGATGGTTGCTGCGTTCGCCGCAGGCGTTGTTGAGGTCAGCAAGCTTTTTCTGCAAGGTCTACGCCCCGATCCCACCAACATCATCATTGCCGCGGCGGCGGGTTGGGTGGGTTTGAAGTTGGCGCTAGCGCTGAGCCAACCTGTCGCCTCGCCACAAACCCAGGCGGTAGATCATTCTCGACACGAGCCATCGAGTAACAAAGCGGGCAGTGTCTCTGTGAAGGTGACTCGAATGGGGCCCTTTGTCGTCTTCCTGGCATTGGTATTCGCCGGTATTTGCGCACTTTGGTTTCCCGCGTTTCCCGCTGCGCTCTTCGCTTTGCTCGTGGTATGTGCCGCAGCCGTCTGGTTGCGCCCGGCACTGGTCTTGGTCATCATCCCGGCGGCGCTGCCGGTGCTCGACCTGGCACCGTGGAGCGGGCGCTTTTATTGGGATGAGTTCGACCTGCTGATGCTGGCCTGTTTAGCAGTTGGCTTCCACCGGGTTGCTCCGCGCGTGCGCGGCCCAGAAGTTGGCCGTCTTTTCCCACTCGCTTTTGCGCTGTTGGCGTTGAGCCTGGCCATCAGTACGGCGCGCGGACTGGCGCCCTGGCAATGGCCCGATGCCAACAGCTTCGCGCACTACTACAGCCCGTACAACGCGCTGCGTATCGTCAAGGGCGGCGTGTGGGCGTTTGTGTTCGTGAGCTTTCTGCGGCGTGTCGCTGGGGCGGGCGCCGATGTCCCGCGGCTTTTTGCGCTGGGAATGTGTGTGGGGCTGGGCCTGACCGTCGGTGTGATTTTGTGGGAGCGTGCGGCGTTTGTAGGCCTGTTCGATTTCGCGGCCGACTATAGGGTGACGGGTCCCTTCTCAGCCATGCACAAGGGAGGTGCGTACATAGAGTGCTATCTCGCTGTTGCTACACCGTTCTTGGTGGTGCAGGTCTTGCACGCGCGTCACTGGGCGTTCAAGCTGCTCGGTGCCTTGCTGTTGATTGGCACTACTTACTCGGTGATGGTTACTTTTTCGCGCAACGGCTTCGCTGCCTTGGCTGTCGTGCTGGTGACCGTGTTGTTCGCGGGTCTTCGCGACGCCGCTGCGAGCTGGCGCAGGCACGTGCTGATTGCATTGTTGGCGGTGGCGACGGTTGCGGTGGCTACCCCCATCTTTTTCGGTTCTTTCGCGCAGCAAAGAATGGAGATCGTGGCCCAAGATCTCGCGACGAGAAAGGCCCACTGGGCAGATGCACTGGCCATGCGCGACGACGATGCGGCAACGGCGATGTTCGGCATGGGCGTTGGCCGGTTCCCGGAAACGCACTTCTGGCACAGCGACGCATCGCGTCGAGCCGGAACCTTGCGCATCGAATCCGACGGCGACAACGACTACCTCAGGCTCGGCGCCGGCTTCACGATGTACTTGGACCAGTTCGTCGCTGTCGATCGCGGTGCGACCTACGAAATGGAGATGGACGTACGCGCCAACAAGCCGTCGGTGCAGCTCAACATTTCGATGTGCGAGAAGTGGATGCTGACATCGTCGCAGTGCGTGTCAGCGCCTGTTTCAAGCGGCCCCACCGCCGGCGAGTGGAGGCACGTTGAACAGCCGATGAACATGGACGAGTTGTCGAACCAACCGTGGCACTTTTATCGTCCTGTCAAGCTGGCGCTGCACTCTCCCGGCGATAACGCGACCGTCGATGTAGACAACGTTCGCCTGAAAACGAGCAGCGGCGCCAACCTCATCGACAACGGCGATTTTTCAAGCGGGTTCGATCAGTGGTTTTTCTCTACCGACATCGACCCGCCTTGGCACATCCACAGTTTGCCTGTTGCTGTGCTGTTCGACCAAGGATGGTTCGGCGCGCTTGCCTGGGGCGTGTTGCTGCTGGCAGCGGTGGTGAGTGGCGCGACCCATCTGTGGCAAGGTCGTGTGCACGCGGGCGTCGCGCTGGCTGCCCTGGCCGGGTTCATGACTTCTGGGCTGCTGAACACATTGATCGACGCGCCACGCTTTCTTTGGCTGCTGTTGGTGCTG
>JAOTTZ010000306.1 GCA_029864165.1 Burkholderiaceae bacterium | reverse complement strand
GAGCCAGCCTTTGTTACATGCCCCCCCCCTGTGAATGAGAGCATGCGCTCGTAGGTGTTGACCTCGAAGTCCTCGAACACTGTTTGCACCGCCGCAAAGCTCATGACACGCGAGCCGCCAAAAGCTTCGACCATTCGTGCGAGTGTGGGAAAACCCGTGCGATGGCAATCCGGGCAGGCGTCCTGAAAGCAAAAGACGAGCTTGTAGGCGCCGGGCATCTGGGCCAGTCCGTAGGCGGCCATGGGCTGGCCGGACGCGTCGACCCAGCGCAAGACGCCGAGTTCGGGCGCCAGTTGGCCCTTGATGCCGGCAGTGAGTTGCTCGTGGGGCATGTTCGGGTTCCATTCTCTGTCGATGCAGGCGGTGTTCATGTGCCGCAGAAGGTGCGGTAGCAGGCGGTTTGCTCGGCCGGCGCGGGCTGCGCAAACTCGGCGTCGCTTGCGCGCTCGTCGTAAGGGCGCTCGAGCACCGTCAGCAAGCGTTCGAAGGGCGCGAGGTCGTCGTGCTCCACCGCCGCGGTGAGAGCTTGCTCGACGCAGTGGTTTCGCGGGATGTAGATCGGGTTGGCGCGCTCGATCGCAGCGCGCCGCGCAACCGGCGGTAGCGGGCTGCTGCACAGGCGTTCGCGCCAGCGCGCCAACCAAGGCGTCAGTGCTTCGGCGCCGCTGCCCACCAACTTGCGCAATGGGCTGTCGTCATCCGCGGCGGCTGGTGCCAGGCGGCGAAAGCCGAGCGTGAAATCAACTTTGTGCTCGTGCAGCAGGCGCAAGTAGTCGGACGCCAAAGCCAGGTCGTCTGCTGGATCGGCAAGCTCGTCGAGCCCGAGCTTGGCACGCATCATCGCGGTCCAGTGCGCTTCGTAGCGTGTGGGGAATTTCTCGAGTACGGCGGTGACTTGTTCGACCGCGGCCTCGGGCGGCCCGTCGAGCAGCGACAACAGCGTTTCGGCAAAACGCGCCAGATTCCACTGTGCGATGGCCGGCTGGTTGCCCAAGGCATAGCGCCCGTGAGTGTCGATGGAGCTAAACACTGCCTGGGGGTCATAAGCCTCGGTGAAGGCGCAGGGCCCGTAGTCTATGGTCTCGCCCGAAATCGTCATGTTGTCGGTGTTCATGACGCCGTGGATAAAACCCACGCCCATCCAGCGCGCCACGAGGCTGGCCTGCCGCTCGCACACAGCACGCAGCAGTTCCAGTTCACGCTGCGGGTGATTGACGAGACCGGGGTCGTGGCGTGCGATCACATAGTCGGCCAGCCGCCGCAGCAGTGCCATGTCCTGCTGCGCCGCGAAGAACTCAAACGTTCCCACGCGCACATGGCTGGCCGCCACGCGCGTGAGCACGGCGCCCGGCAGCAGGGTTTCGCGGCGCACCGGCTCGCCAGTGGCCACCACTGCCAACGCACGCGTGGTCGGAATGCCCAGCGCATGCATCGCCTCGCCGATCAGGTATTCGCGCAGCACGGGGCCGAGGGCGGCCTTGCCGTCGCCATTGCGCGAGAACGGCGTGCGTCCCGATCCCTTGAGTGCGATGTCGCGGCGCCGGCCTTGGCGATCGATCACCTCGCCCAGCAGCAGCGCGCGCCCGTCGCCGAGCTGTGGCGAGTAACCGCCGAACTGGTGGCCGGCGTAGGCCTGGGCCAGTGGCTGCGCGCCTGGTGGAAGGGCATTGCCCGACAGCATCGCCACACCCTCGGGCGTGGTCAGCCCTGCGGCATCGAGGCCCAGCTCGCCAGCGAGCGCGTGGTTGAGTCGCACCAAGCGGGGTGCGGGCGCGGGGCTGGGCTGCCACGGCACGTAGAAGCCCTCGAGCTCGCGCGCGTAGCTGTTATCAAAAACAAAGCCCGGCCCAGGGGTGGCGTCTGAGTGAAGGCGCGGTTCGAGGTTCACGACAAGCTCCGGCGGTTGGTACACGGCTAGTGCTGCGGATGCGTTGTCATGCGCCCAGTATGGTGGCAAGCGATGGTTCTGGGTCGATCGGGCGTCAAAGTCATTCGGTGGCCTTCACACGTTGCGGCAGCTTCCAGTGCGGACGCGGGTAATGGCAGGTGTAGCCATTCGGGTGCCGCAACAGATAGTCCTGGTGTTCGGGCTCGGCCTGCCAGAAAGGCCCTGCCGGGCGTACCTCGGTCACGACCTTGCCCGGCCACAGGCCCGAGGCGTCTACATCGGCGATCATCTCTAGCGCCACCCGATGCTGTTCGGGCGAGGTGGTGTAGATGCCCGAGCGGTACGAGGCGCCGCGGTCGTTGCCCTGTTGCTGGGGCGTGGTCGGGTCGTGGATCTGGAAGAAGAACTCGAGCAGTTCGCGGTAGCTGAACCGGGCCGGGTCGAACACAACCTCGAGCGCCTCGGCGTGCGTGCCATGGTTGCGATACGTGGCGTTGGGCACATCGCCGCCGCTGTAGCCCACGCGCGTGCTGATCACACCGGGCAGCTTGCGCACGAGGTCTTGCATACCCCAAAAGCAACCGCCTGCAAGTATTGCCGTCTCATGCATCGTCATTTCGTCAGCCCTTCACGCCCCGGGTTTGGAGGAGTCCCGATAGCGCGGGGCGGCGCTACGGGAACCTTTCGTAGTTTGGACCAAGGTGGCGGAGTTAAACCCCGTACGCGGCGGCCAAGCATGCAAATCGTCCGTTTTTCAGTCCATTGCGCAGCGTATTTGTTGATCATCCTGCGCGTGCCGCAATATCGCGAGCCATGAGCGTGTTAACCACTGACGCCTTGCCCAGCGCGTTGCTCCTGGGCGTCGTCACAGCCACAGGCATCATTGTCGGCGCCTTGCTGGGCGCGTTCGCGCCGCTGTCGCATCGCGCAATTGTGCGCGCCATGTCGTTGGTGCCGGGTTGCTTCTTGCTGCAGCCGCGGTGAAGTTGGCAGGCGAGGTAACGCCGACCCGTCCATGGGCCGCCGCAATGCCTCTACCCCCTCGCAACCCGCAACTGCGCCCGCAGGCGCTGCACTTCCTCGATCAGATCGGCGACCAGGGCTGCGAGTTCTTCGTTGGCGTCGAAGTCGCGTTCCAGCGCCACCAATCGCCGCGCGCGAACCAGTTCGGCGCTGGCGAAACGCCACTCGCCCTGCGCCGCAGCCGCATTGCCGAGCAAGCCTGCTTCTACGCGCTGGATGATCCACGTCGGTTCGACCGCACATGCACAGGCCAACTCTTCAAGGGTCAGCGCAGTCTCGTCAAGCAGTAAGCCAGTCATGATGTCGTGCGTGTTCACGGTTTGGGCTCCTACAAAGAATTGCGTGGGTTGAACGCCAGCTCGCGCGCCATGGTTTTGAACAGTTCACGGGCCTTGTCGGTGTCTGCAGGCGGCAGCACCAACTCCAAGACCAAATACAAATCGCCGGCGGGCTGGCCAGGAATGCCGCGGCCTTTGAGACGCAGTTGGCGTCCGTTTTGGGAACCAGCCGGCACATTGACTTGCACCCGGCCCGACGGTGTGGGCACTTCGAT
>JAOTTZ010000015.1 GCA_029864165.1 Burkholderiaceae bacterium | reverse complement strand
GTGCTTGAGGTGGCGGCCCCACAAGGCGACCGCCATCTCGGCCATCCCCATCGGAGCGCCGGGGTGGCCTGAGTTGGACTGCTGGACAGCGTCCATCGCCAATGCGCGGATGGCATTGGCCATGAGTGTGGTGTCGGTCGATGCCATGCGGCGCCAGGCGGAGTGGGACAAACTGTAGGCGGAAAAAGCAGGAGAAGAGACTAAAGCAATGTGCATTTTACGGGCGGGTCTCATGGTGCCTGTCAGACCCTCTGCCGTTGAGCTGCCGGAGCGCGTTCCCGGCCCGCCGATGACAGCGTTTTCCGACGGCTCGGGAACTGGCGGTACCTCCTACAATCTCGGCATGCTTCAACAGCGCACGATTAAGTCGCTCACGCGCGCGGTCGGTGTGGGCATGCACAGTGGGCAGCGGGTCGAATTGACACTGCGGCCGGCCGCGCCCGACGCCGGCATTATGTTTCGCCGGATCGACCTCCCGGTGCCGGTGGACATCCCCGTATCGGCCCAAGCGGTGTGCGATACCCGGATGGCATCCACGCTTTCGCCAGGCGGTGACCCGGGCGCACCCAAGGTGCAAACGGTCGAACACCTCCTGTCTGCTTGCGCTGGCTTGGGCATCGACAATCTTGTCGTCGACATCACGGCCGAGGAGTTGCCCATACTCGATGGCTCGGCCGCGTCTTTCGTGTTTTTGCTGCAAAGCGCCGGTATCGCCCTTCTGGACGCGCCCAAGCGTTTTATGCGCATCAAGCGTGCGGTCGAAGTTGATGAAGCCAAGGGTGCTGCGCGAAAGTGGGCTCGGCTCGACCCGTTTCACGGTTTCAAGCTTAGTTTTGAGATCGACTTCAAACATCCAGCGCTGGACCAAACCGGCCAGCGCTTTGAGTTCGACATGAGCTCTGGACGTTACAAGCACGACATTGCGCGTGCGCGCACCTTCGGGTTTACCAAAGACGTGGAATTGATGCGCTCGCGCGGCCTGTCCCGTGGGGGAAGCATGGACAACGCCATCGTGGTCGATGACTACAAGGTGCTTAACACCGAGGGTTTACGCTACGATGACGAGTTCGTGAAGCACAAAATACTCGACGCCATTGGCGACATGTGGGTGCTGGGGCACCCGCTGCTGGCTGCCTACAGTGCCTTCAAGAGCGGCCACGCGCTCAACAACAAGCTGCTGCGGGCTGTGCTCGCCGACCAGACGAATTACGAGTGGATCACCTTTGACGACGAAACCCGTGCTCCCGCAGGTTTTACAGCACTGGCGCCCGCGTGGTGACGGGCTCCGGTTGATGTTGGCCGTTCGTCTCGTCTTCGGTTTCTTGTTGGCTGCCGGCTTGGTGTGCTTGGCGATGTACGTGGGTACCGGTAACAAGCGTTGGCGCGATTTGGGCTTGCGCATCGTCAAGTGGGCGGTGGTCGCGGCGTTGGGGTTTTTTGCCGTGCTGATTATTCAGCGCCTGGCGCCGATGCATTGACCGATTGAATCATGGACATTGTTTACTGGGTAGCCTTGGCACTCTTGGTGATCATGATGGTGCCTGCGACTGCGTACTATGGGGCGTACGTGTTCACGGGCCAGGTTTACCCGCGAATGATGGCGGTGCGCTTTTGTCGTTGGGCCGTGATGATAGTGCTGGCGACGTTCAACATTGCGATTCTCAAACACATCCTTCTGACCATCTTCGCGTGGCTTTAGCCCGTACGTGGCAACGGAAACGCTCGCGCGGGTTCGCAACTTTCGGGCGCAATGGCAATATGCAACCGTCCGTCGGCTCCATGCGGCCCAGCCTGAGTCTGTCGTTGCAGTTCGCCGATTCGGCGCACCGTGCGCAACTGCCGCGCCACAAGGTGGCCCGCTGGGTACGCGCTGCGATCGAAGCGCCAGCCAGAATCACGGTGCGCGTGGTCGGTAGGCAAGAAGCCCAGGCGCTCAACCGCGACTTCCGAGGCAAAGACTACGCCACCAACGTCCTCACATTCAGCTACGAACAAAGCCCCTTGGTATGGGCCGATCTGGTGCTGTGTTCGCCCGTGGTGGCGCAAGAGGCGCGTGATGCAGCGAAGTCACTCCAAGCACATTACGCGCACTTGATCGTGCACGGTACGCTGCACGCGCAGGGCTACGACCATCACGCCAAGAACCAAGCACGGGTGATGGAGGCGCGCGAAGCCGCTGTGTTGGCGGCGCTGGGCTTTTGCTTGCCGCACGCAGCCAACCCCGGCGCGTCAGAGTGGTAATTCGGTGAAAAAACGCCCACCATGAAAAATCAGCGGCGAGGCGCCTTTACGATGCTCACAGTGCACGACCTCGCCAACAAAAATGATGTGGTCGCCCTCTTGGTATTGGCTGCGGTTTGAGCATTCGAACACCGCCGCCACCCCATCGATGAGGGGCGCTCCTGTGACACCGGTTTGCAGTGCTAGGCCTTCGAAGCGGTCGGCCTGGCGGCTGGCAAAGCGTTCGGCCAACGTGCGCTGATCGGCGGCGAGGATATTGATGGCGTAATGCGAGCCGCCTGTGAACGCCGGCTTGACCCCAGCGTTGCGCGATAGGCTCCACAAGACAAGCGGCGGGTCGAGCGAAACGGAATTGAACGAATTGGCGGTCAAGCCCACGCGCGTGCCATCGGTGTTGCGTGCTGTCACGATGGTGACGCCGGTCGCGAACATGCCCAGCGATTTGCGAAATTCGCCCAGCGAAAACGCGGACCTACTTACATATGGAGGAGAAGTCATGCCGGCATTGTGCGGCGAATGGGTAGAAAAAACCCCGTCAGCGGGGCAACCAACTCAACTTGAGCTTGCCGGGCCGCGCGAACGCGCTCCACTCGCCCAAGTGCCACGCCACAAACAGCAAGATGCCGTACACCACGACGACCAAGTCCCCTGCGAGCCCGCCTGGTAGTACGTTGCCTCCGCCGAATGCGAAGATCAGAAACACACCGATAAGGGCCGTGAATTGCCTTGTTCGGCCTTGACGCCCGACGCGATAGCAAACGCCATGGCCAGTGGAAGAGCCACCATGCCGACAGTGACACCGGCGGCGGTGTCGGCGATCAAGCGTCGTCGGTTATAGCCTTTGAGTGAATCCAGCAATCGCGGGCGGAACGTGGCCAGTGGCAGGGCGGGGATCAACTGCAGGGTCATTGCATCGACGGCGTATCACCGTACGCGTAGGCCCGGTATCGCGCCCGGCCAGGGTTCCAGGACGTAGAGCCCCGGATGCTCTTTCTCGTTGGCGTGTGAAGCCGCCAGCACCATGCCCTCGCTGACGCCAAACTTCATTTTGCGCGGCGCCAGATTGGCGACCATCACCGTGAGCTTGCCGACCAGGTCTTCGGGTTGGTAGGCCGAGCGAATGCCGCTGAAGACGTTTCGTGTCTTGGCTTCGCCAACATCGAGCGTCAGGCGCAACAGCTTGTCCGCGCCGTCAACGAATTCACAACTGACGATTTTCGCGATGCGCAGGTCGACCTTGGCGAAATCGTCGATGTTGACTTCGGGAGCTAGGGCTTCGCCGCCGGGTGGGGGAAGTTCAATGGTGGTAGGCTCGAACAGGGCGTCGAGGAGCTTCGGGTCGACGCGCTGCATGAGGTGCTTGTACTCGGCAATTCGATGTCCCTCAGGGAGTACGCTGGTCACGTCGGCAAACGACATAGGATGCGATAGGCGAAGAAAGACTTCAGCCTCCTCGGCCACTTTGGGAAGTATCGGCTTGAGGTGTAGCGTTAGCAACCTGAACCACTCGATCACGACCGAACAAACCCGATGAAGCCACTGCGGATCCGAAGGGTGCTCAGGATTTGCGAACCGCTTCGATAACTCCCACGGCTTAGCGCGGTCCCAAAACTCGTTCACCTCGTCGGCCAGCTTCATGACGAGGCGAACTACCTGACCAAACTCGCGCGCCTCGTAGGCACGAATAACGACAGGGCTCTTAAGCCTAAAGCTCTCGAGAGCTATATCGTAGTACGGCTTAACAGACGTCGAGTCCCAGTACACAGACCCAACAGACCCAAGTTCGAGGTTGGCGATTCGGCCATCGAAGTGTTTATGTAAGAACCCCGCCGCGCGGCTGGCGATGTTGACGTACTTCCCCACCAAATCACTGTTCACCCGCGCCACGAAGTCGTCCGGACCGAAGTCGATGTCTTCGACCTTGGCGTTCAACTTGGCGGCGATGTAGTAGCGTAGCCATTCGGCGTTTAGGCCCAGATCGAGGTAGCGCAGCGGCGAAATGCCGGTGCCTCGGCTCTTGCTCATTTTTTCTTCTTTGACGGTGATGAAACCGTGGACGAAAACGTTGGTCGGCGTTTTTCTCGGCACGTAGGTGCCGTCCTCCATATGCTTGCCGCTGAAGTGCAGCATCGCGGGCCAGAACAAGGTGTGAAAGTAAACGATGTCCTTGCCGATGAAGTGGTACTGCTCGGTGGCCGGGTCGGCCATGAAGGCGTCGAAGTCGTGCCCGGTCTTGGCAAAGTAATTCTTCAGCGAAGCCAGGTAGCCGATCGGCGCGTCTAGCCAAACGTAAAAATACTTGCCAGGCGCGTCGGGAATCTCTATTCCGAAGTAGGGCGCGTCGCGGCTGATGTCCCAATCGCTTAACCTGCCGCGTCCCTCGTCGTCCGTGACGAACCATTCTTTGATCTTGTTCAGCACCTCGGTCTGCAAGTGACCCTGTTGCGTCCAGCGCTGCAAGAACTCTATGCAGCGCGGGTCGCTCAGCTTGAAGAAGTAGTGTTCACTGTGCTTCAGAACCGGTGCGGCGCCTGAGAGCGTCGAGTAGGGGTTCTTCAACTCGGTGGGTGCGTACACCGCGCCGCAGACCTCACAGGCGTCGCCGTACTGGTCTTTGGCGCTGCACTTGGGGCACTCGCCCTTGACGTAACGGTCGGGCAAAAACATGCCCTTTTGCGGATCGAAGAACTGCTCAATGGTCTTGGTCGTGATGAGCTCGTTTTTGCGCAACGCGCGATAGACTTCTTGCGAGAGTTCATGATTCTCGGGCCCGTCGGTCGAGTGCCAGTTGTCGAAGCCGATGTGAAAACCGTCGAAGTAGCGCTGCCGTCCAGCAGCGATCGCGGCGACGAACGCCTGTGGCGTCTGCCCCGCCTTCTCCGCGGCGATCATGATGGGCGCGCCATGCGCGTCGTCGGCGCCGACGAAGTACACCTGATGCCCCTGCATGCGCTGAAAGCGCACCCAAATATCGGCCTGGATGTACTCCATGATGTGGCCGATGTGAAACGGCCCGTTGGCGTAAGGCAGCGCCGTGGTGACGAAGAGTTGGCGCACGGTGTTGTCGGAAGGCATGTAGCTATACGCTGTGGAGCACGGGAGATTCTAGGCTGCACAGCTGCGCTAGACTCATAGCAACCTCCTGCACCACCCGCTGACTGAAACGACCCGCTCATGCCTGTGACCGAAGCGACACTGCTCGACGCCCTCAAGGCGGTTGTCGATCCGAACACGGGCAGCGATTTCGTTTCGACCAAACAAATCAAAAACCTGCACGTCAACGACGGTGACGTGGCTTTCGAGGTCGAACTCGGCTACCCGGCGCAGAGCCAGCTGGCGGGTTTACACGCCAGCCTGATCGCAGCGGCGCGTGCAGTGTCGGGGGTGCGCAACGTGAGCGTGAACCTGAGCAGCAAAATCACCGCGCACGCAGTGCAACGCGGTGTGCAGTTGCTGCCCACTGTGAAGAACATCGTCGCCATCGCTTCGGGCAAGGGCGGTGTGGGCAAGAGCACCACCGCCACCAACCTGGCGCTCGCGCTGGCTGCCGAAGGCGCGGCGGTGGGTATTCTGGACGCCGACATTTACGGCCCCAGCCAGCCGACGATGATGGGCTTACAAGGGCGCCCCGAGAGCGCCGACGGCAAGCTCATGGAGCCAATGAAAAGCTTTGGCGTGGAGGTGATGTCGATCGGCTTTCTGGTCGAGGCCGACAACCCCATGATCTGGCGCGGCCCGATGGCTACCCAAGCGCTTGATCAACTGCTGCGGCAAACCCGTTGGGGCGAACTCGACTACCTGTTGGTGGACATGCCGCCCGGCACCGGCGACATTGCGCTCACGCTCAGCCAGCGCGTGCCCTTGACGGGCGCGGTGATCGTGACCACGCCGCAAGACATTGCGCTGCTCGACGCCAAGCGGGGGCTGAAGATGTTCGAGAAAGTGGGTGTTCCTATCCTTGGCATTGTCGAGAACATGGCCGTGCACATGTGCTCGAACTGCGGACATGTAGAACACATCTTCGGCGCCGACGGCGGCCGCAAAATGGCTGTCGACCACGGCGTCGACTATCTTGGCGCGCTGCCGCTGACGAAGTCGATACGGGAGCAAACCGACTCCGGGCGGCCCACCGTGGTCAGCGACCCGGACGGCGAAATCGCCACCCTCTACAAGAGCGTAGCGCGCCGTGTGGCGGTGAGAATCGCGCAGCGGGCGAAAGACTTCTCTGCCAAGTTTCCGACCATCAAGGTCTCGCAAAGCACTTGAGCCCCGCACGGCCAAGGCATGGAACGTTCAGTGCAGTTCGACCTCGGGCCGACGCCTAGCGCAAGCCCTCGGCCGCGAGGGGTGTTAGGCCGATTGCTGCGCCAAGGCTGGCGGTCGGCCTGCCTGCGCCGCCCAAGCTTGGATGACCTGAACGCCGGCCCGGCGAGCCTGCTGGTGCTGCTCTTCGCTGAGGCCTTGATCAGCGTCGCGCTGGAGCGATGGATGATTGACGGTCCAGCGACCTTCTACGCGCCGGCGATGCACAGCGGTTGGTTGGGAACCGTGGTGGCGGTCGGCCTGTGCTGGCTGGTCGCGCGCAACGCGTCGCATACCGTGACCGTTGCCATGGCGCCTGCGCTCTTTGGCGTTGTAATAGCGCAAGGCATAGTGATTTACCTCACGAGCGGCTCGTTGCTGCTGGCGCAGGCGCGCACAGAATGGTTAGACGCCGAGGGTGTTTCAGCGTGGTTGCCGTGGTTAGTTTGGCTGCTGCCGGGCGTTTGGTCGTGGTTGGCGCAGCTGGTTCTGCTGCTGCGATTTCTGCGGAAGAGTTGGACGCTGCGATTTGCGCTAGCGTTAGGATTGAGCTTGCCCTATGCACTCGACCTGTGGTGGCAACCTCCCCAATGGTGGTACCCGGTTGCCACCGATGCCCGTGCCGACAAACCGCCGCGGGTGCACCTGACGCAGGAGGTGATGGAGCGTCAAGCGCAGCTGTTGCCCTTGGCTCTGGACGCCATCGGTCCGCAGCGTCCCGGTGTCATCGATGTTTATGCGATCACTTTTGCACCCTATGCCGACGAAGACGTGTTCCGCCGCGAGGGCGATCTGGTTGCCAGCGTGATGCGCGAGCGCTTTGATGCCGACACGCGTACCTTGCAGCTCGCCAACCATCGCGACACCGCCGTCGAGTTGCCCTGGGCAACACCGTTGAACTTACAGCGCGCCATCGCGCGGCTGGGCGCAGTGATGAACGTCGATGAAGACATGTTGTTCATCCACCTGACGTCTCACGGCGCGGCAGACGGCAAACTTGCAGCCAGATTGCGTCCGCTGGACCTGGGCATCGTGACGCCGGCGGCGCTGAAGCACTGGCTGGACGAAGCTGGCATTCGCTACCGTGTGATCTCGGTATCGGCCTGCTACTCGGGCAGTTGGGTTGCGCCCTTGGCTGGCGAAGCGACCCTGGTGATGACGGCATCCGATGCGCAGCACACGTCGTACGGCTGCGGGCGACACTCGGAGCTGACCTACTTCGGCCGTGCCATCTACGACGAACAGTTGCGCCGCACCTACTCGTTCGAACAAGCGCACGCTGCGGCGCGCTCGATCATCGAGCAGCGCGAACGCGATGCCGGTAAGAGCGACGGCTACTCCAACCCTCAGATAGCAGTCGGCGCAGCGATCCGTGCGCAACTCGCTAGACTAGAAACCGAGCTGTCAGCGCGCCGCCAACGCTAGCGCCGCGCTTTGAGCGTCGCTATGGCGTGCTACAACGCTAACCCGTTACATCGCCGCCACCATGAGCATCAAGTCAGACCAGTGGATACGCCGCATGGCCGAACAGACCGGCATGATCGAGCCGTTCGAGCCCGGCCAGGTGCGCCACGCGCCCGATGGCAGCAAGCTCATCAGCTACGGCACCAGCAGCTATGGCTACGACATACGCTGTGCGCCCGAGTTCAAGGTCTTCACAAACATCCACAGCACTGTGGTTGACCCGAAGAACTTTGATGACAAAAGCTTCGTTGACTTTCATGGTGACAGTTGCATCATCCCGCCCAACAGCTTCGCCCTAGCGCGCACGGTGGAGTATTTCCGCATCCCGCGCAACGTACTGACGATATGCCTGGGCAAAAGCACCTACGCCCGCTGCGGCATCATTGTTAACGTCACCCCGTTCGAGCCCGAGTGGGAAGGCTTTGTGACGCTGGAGTTCAGCAACACGACACCGCTGCCGGCCAAGATCTACGCGGGCGAAGGTTGTGCCCAGGTGCTGTTTTTTGAGAGCGACGAGGTGTGTGAAACCTCATACAAAGACCGCGGCGGCAAGTACCAGGGACAAAGCGGGGTGACGTTGCCGAAGGCGTGAATTGCGCGAGCGCGCGGCGAGCCAACGTACCCCCTAAAACTAGGGGGAGGGTACCCAGAAGAGAGAGCAGGCGTAGACTCGGCAACCCTGGGCGGTGAGTACCATCACCGAGTATGCTACTGGAGCAGTTGCCTCTCGCGGCTGGAGGTCGGAGATGTCCACAATTCGGTGCGGCGTTGCCACCACTTCTCGGCACACGAGATGGGCTGAGTTCACACTATTGACAATCCTGGGTGCCCATCAAACGGTCGTGGATTTTCGTCGCCTGCCGTCGCAGCCTTCCGCAGTGGCGCGCGCCCTTGAAGCGCTAGATCCACCCGTTGACGTGCTATTGATGTTTGCTACGCCGGATACCGTTGGATGGGCATCTCGCGTCTTGCTCATTCTTGGCAAGCAAGCGCTACCTTCGCTGCTGATCACACGTGGCTTTCGCGCTGAGTCCATCGAAGAGTTGCTCGATGCGGGTGCTAGTGATTTTCTTCCGCACGGGTTTGACCAGCAAGAGTTCCTTGCCCGCATATCGGTCGGACGGGGGAGCACAATCAGCGACAATCAAGCTTATGTTCGCACGCGCGCGGTTTAGCTAAATGAAGCGCAAGATCTACACCGAAACTTCCGTCATCAGCTACCTGACGGCTCGTCCGAGCAAAAATGTGATTGAGGCGGGGCACCAGCAAAGCACGTACCTGTTTTGGGATAGACGGGGCGAATTCGACCTAGCCGCTTCAGAACTTGTCCTTACCGAATGCGCTGCTGGCGATCCAGAAGCTGCAGGCGAGCGCCTTGCAGATTTACAGGGTATCCAATTGCTTGAAATCACAGCCCACAGCATAGAACTCGCCAAGGACCTAGTCGCCTCCAGCATCGTTCCCGCCAAAGCAAGTGAAGATGCATTGCACATTTCAGTAGCGACGGTTCACTTTGTAGACTATTTGTTAACGTGGAATTGTCGTCATATCGCCAACCCGGAAATTCAGGCGCGGATTGCCGAAAACTTCCGGCTCAAAGGCCTGTTTCTTCCGTTTATTTGCACACCCGACGAACTCATGGGAGGCGAAAATGAGTGACAGCATTATTCAAGAGGTCCGCACCATTCGCGAACAACACGCCGCCAGCCTGGATTACGACCTGGACCGAATTTTTGCTGACCTGAAGGCTCGGCAGGAAAAGCATGCCACTGAGGGGTGGGCCGTTGTTCCGCCGCCATCCAGTCCACCGCCTGAGCCTAAGTTGGTATTGCAACGGACTCGCTTTGCTCGTCGCTGAACGCTGGAGTCACTACAAGGGGTATGAGACCGATCAAGCGATTGGGGTCACTCATACATAAAGCTGGTGTCAGGCCTTGTTTTTGAACCAAATCCAGTACGGGGGACATAGAATCAAGTCTCCACAGTTGCCCTCAAGTACCAGTATGAGGGAGCACATCTCGCACGCTTCGAATCGAAGTTTCCTGGCGCAATCTACGACCTTACCTTGCGCGGCGACCGACGCATTCCGATCTTTGTTGACGATGCAGACTATGAGCGGCCGATCGTACAGACAAATTGCTGGAACTCGTCTCAGGGCGCATGCACTTGCATGCCTGGGAAATGGGTGCGAAAGCGGCTAGCGTCGCGAGTCAGCAGAGGCCACCCTTGAACTGCGGCATGCGCGCCTATGAAGAAATCTGGTAACACCTGAGCCTTGTGACCACCGCGCTTGCGAAACTGCGCGAATGCTTTCCCGGCCAGGAAAAGCGCAGGCTTTGGAATTTGCTGGACAGTCAGTTCCATCTTTGCCACTACGGCGTCGAGCGCTTCCATGGTGAGGAAGGACAATGATATTTCGGCATAGATCACCGGATTGATGGCCAGTTGGTGAATCTTCGCCTGGGCGCGCAATTGGTTGATCGACCATTTGGCCCACTGCGGATCGTCTTGCAACACGTCCACCAGAACGTTGGTGTCGACCAGTAACATCAGTCTTCTGCGCGCAGTAATTTCATCAGCTCATCGGTGCGCCACTTGACATCCGCCCGGCCACGCACGGCGTCGAAACGATCAGTTTGCGCGTGGCGCTTGCCCTTGCGCGCTTGCGCTGGCTGCAACACCACTTCGCCACTTGAATTTAGCGAAAACTCTACAGACGAGCCAGGCAGCAATTGCAAGGCATCGCGAATGTGTTTGGGGATCGTGACTTGACCCTTGCTGGTCAAGGTCGTGGGCATAGGCATGGGCACCTCCGGAAGTGTTACCGTTAGTAGGTATGGTAATACAGTCTAGTTTAACGTGTATGAAGATGATGATGTGCGGGGAGCAATTGCCGCTTATGCGCAGAAGCTACGTGATATCTTGGCGGGAGCTTGGTCTCAGTTCTAACATTCCTACATTCAGCTAAATTTCCCCCAATGGTCAGACCTCTTCGGTTGGAGTTTGCGGGTGCGCTGTATCACGTGACGTCTCGCGGCGATCGGCGCGAGGACATCCTTGTCGACGACGAAGATCGCTACGATTGGCTGGAAACACAGAAGCAGGCGTCACGCCTAGATTTTGAATCATGGCAGGTCGCCCGCGCCGATAATCGTCCCGTCACGTCTTGCTTTCTGCGTCGATCCTGCTCAGTGCCTCGCTCACGGTGAGGGGTTCGATTCCTTGATAGCCACCCACCGATAACAGCAACTGATCCCCTGTGACGATGAAGTCGGCCTTGGCCGCGAGCGCGGTGCCGATCACTACATCGTCATCGGGATCTGGCGCGATGCGTGGCGCAGACGCAGGTCTCACAAGGGCGGCGAGTTCAGCGTATCGATTCACCAGTAGATCGATGGTCAGCAGCGAAGCGGCGATCTTCTTGTCGAACTTGCGCCGCCCGAGGATGTCAGTCGGCTAGGAGCCTGTCGGGCTTGGGGTGCGTCGGCTGCAAATCGGTTGCAGCAGTCCATTTTTCACCGGCTTCTTGCCCCGTAGGGTCCACTATGGGGCTGCGAATCCGGCAAAAACTGCCCGCGCTGAAACCGATTCTCGCTTCGACGCCCCAAGTCCGACAGGCTCCTAGGCCAGTTGCGCCGTGCTGGCAAAAGCTCGACCCGCCCGCCGCTCGCGCCCGGCCTGCAGCAGCAGGCGTGGAGTGCCGCCCCACAGCAGCGCCGAGGCAACAACATTCGTGTCGAGCACCAGCCGCATCGGTCATCGACCTGCAGATTGATCAATTCACGCTCTTCGCGCGCCGTTCGGCACGCGTCGTCGCGATCTCCGCAGCCACTTCTTCGGGCGACATCGCGGCCGGTTCATCGACGGCGGCCATGCGATCCATCGCCACAAACAACTCATCGATGCGCTGCGACTTGAGCTGATCGCGCAACCACTGCTCCAGCCGTGCCGGGGACAACAGCCCGGCGCTCTGCGCATCCTGCGCGAGTTGGTCGGGCAAAGTGATCTGGACTGTCGTCATGGTCAGGCTCCCTAAGCATATGCGGGCAAGGCCAACATCATACATTTCAAGTCGGCTTGCGAGATGGCGGGATCGTGGTCAAGGGGCAGGCCTTTACTTTGAACAACCCTCTTCCATAAGAGACAAGGTTCTTTGACGCTGAGGGGCAATAGTACCTATTTGTGGTACCATGCTATACGTGAAGCGGAAGCATCAACGTACGCTCAATGCGATCTTTGCCCACCCGGCTAGCGCCAACATTCCGTGGCGAGACCTCGAAACCCTCTTTCGTGAATTGGGGGCCGAGATCAGTGAGCGTGAAGGAAGCCGTGTCGCAGTTGTTTTGTTTGACGAAGTGCGGGTTTTTCATCGCCCTCATCCTTCGCCAAGTACGGACAAAGGCGCAGTGGCGAGCATCCGCAAATGGTTTGAGCAACACGGAGTTGTGCCATGAATACGATGACACTCAATGGATTTCACGCAAAGATCGAATACGACGCCGAGTTAGACATGTTCCGAGGTGAAATCCTTGGCTTGGCTGGAGGCGCCGACTTCTACGGCAAGAACCCGAAGGAGCTTCGCGCGGAATTCAAACGCTCGCTACAGGTATTTTTGGATGTTTGTCGTGAAAAGGGAATCGAGCCTCGGCGTCACTACTCCGGCAAGTTCAACCTGCGCATTCCACCTGAATTACATGAACGCTTGGCTATCGTCGCACAAGTGGAAGGCAAGAGCATCAATACCTTGGCTGAGGAGGCGCTGCAGCGGCGAATCAATGCGTGATTACGCTAGCACGCAAGCGCAAGCACGGGGTCAAGCAAGCACGGGGTCACCCATTAGCACCTCTGTCAACAAGGACGAAACAATCCTGTGACCCGAAGGCCGAGTTCAACCCGCCCTGCGCGGGCGTTGATCTATGCGCCTGCTGCGATGAGCTCGACTGCTGCAGCGGCGGTGACGATCGCGATGCCCTGGAAGCTCTTCAGATCGAGCAGATGTGCATCGCCCGAGACGATCAGATCGGCCCGCGCCGCCAGCGCGGCTGGCAGCACCTGGTCATCGGCCGGGTCGCGCATGATGGTGGGCGCGATGGCAGACGGCGTGACGATCACCACGAGCGCCGCATAGCCGTCGAAGACATCGGCGACCGTTAGCTTGCGCTTGGCCAACTGCCGGGTGAACTTCTCCCGCAACAGTACCCCTTACAGCTCGGCCAGCAGCGCGGTGCTGCTGGCTAACTCGATGCGCTGCTCTTCAGCTACATCGATCAAACGCCCCGGCGTGCCGCGCCACAGCAGCCCGGAAAGCGCCGCGATTGTGTCAAGAACCAGCCGCACGCCGCTGCTCGGAACGGTAGGCATCGATCTCGGCGCTGATCTCCTCGGGCGTCATCGGCACCAGCGGTTCGGCCGCCAGCGTGGCGCGCGCGGCCTTCATACGCTCGATGCGTTCGGTGCGCAGCCGTTCGCGCAAGATTCGCTCGATCATTTTCGGTGCGAGCAGCCCCGCCTGAGCAACCTCCTGGGCCAGCGCGTCGGGCAACGTGATCTGTACGGTCGTCATGGGCATGTCCCTTGGGTGTTGGTACGAGAAACCGGTGTCAGGCCTTGTTTTTGAACCAAATCCAGTACGTGTAGATTCTGCTCATGGTCCCTACTTTGCATTTTGCATGGTCAGAGTAGAGAGCAGGTTTGCGCCTGACCTCTATGCTGACCATTCGCTCGCCGTGCCTCAAGGGGACGGTTTGCACGGCTACTGTGACCTAGCGAGACGGCGCTTAAGTTCATACTGCTGCGAGGGCGGCAACGGTAGCTCAGCATCACTCAAACTATCCCACAACTCACCGATGAACGTAAGACGCTCCGGTGGACTCAAACCAACAATTTCCTCACGGCTTAAAGTCGACATAGTTGAAGAATACTTCAAATGGTTTGCTGTTTCAAGGTCAAAGCGACAGAGACTGACCGATGGTTTGGCGGATAAGGGAAGCACCTGCAGTCGTATATCCGGCATCTGAAGTGGGCTCTGTAGTG
>JAOTTZ010000305.1 GCA_029864165.1 Burkholderiaceae bacterium | reverse complement strand
GCCGGCAATGCCAAGCACTTCGCCACCGTGAACTGTCAGGCTCAAGTCGTGCACAGCCAGCGTGCCGCGGTCGCCCATGGCGCTCAAGCCTTGGACTTGCAACGCAACCGGCGCGTCGGCCGCGACATCGGCGCGAGTCTTCGCGCTGCCCTCCGCGATCACCGCCGAGCCCTCGCCCGAGGACTCACCAATCATCGCCTGTGCGAGCAGCGCCGGTGTGGTCTCGGCCACCGTCGCGTTGTGGACTGCGAGACCACGGCGCAGGACGGTCACTTCATCGGCATAAGCCATGACCTCGCGAAACTTGTGGGTGATCATCAGCACGGTGCATTCACCGCGACGCGCCACTGCGCGAACAAAGGCGAGCACTTCGTCGGCCTCTTGCGGCGTCAGCACCGAAGTTGGTTCATCGAGAATCAGCAGCCTTGGCTTGAGGTACAGCTGCTTGAGCAGTTCGAGCTTTTGCTTCTCGCCCGCGGCCAACCCCGCGGGTGTCGCATCTAGGGCCAGCGTGAACGGTGTGGTGGTCAGAAACTCCGCCAGCGCGGCGCGTTCTTTTTTCCAGTCGATCACGGCTGGCGTGCGGCCACCAGCCAGCAGCAGGTTCTCGGCCACGCTCATTCCCGGCGCGAGCGTGAAGTGCTGGTAGACCATGCCTATGCCCAAACCGCGCGCTACGATGGGCGAGCTGATGTCTTGCTCACGCCCGTCGATCAGTACGCTGCCGGCCTCGGCCCGGTGCGAGCCGGCCACGCACTTGACGAGCGTGCTCTTGCCGGCGCCGTTTTCGCCGAGCAGGGCGTGAACCGAGCCTGGCGCGACCCTGATCGTCACCTGGTCGAGTGCAGTGAAGCTGCCAAAGCGCTTGGTGAGCGCAAAGGTTTCGAGCGCGAGTGCGCCGCCCGGTTGCTTGATCGATTCAAGGGTCGCTATCACTTTAGCGACTCCAATACCGCGCCCGACGAGGCGACGGCCCCGAACACCCCGCCCTGCATCTTGACCATCTTCAGCGCCGCGAGGTGATTGCCGTGGTCGGTGGCGGCGGTGCAGTCTTCGAGCAGCAGGCATTCAAAGCCACGGTCGTTGGCCTCGCGCATCGTGGTGTGCACGCAGACGTCGGTCGTGATACCGGTGAGCAACAAATTCTCGATGCCACGCGTGCGAAGTATGAGTTCGAGATCGGTGGCACAAAACGAACCCTTGCCCGGTTTATCGATGACCACTTCACCCGGCAGCGGCGCGAGGTCGGGGATGATCTCCCAACCGCGTTCACCGCGCACGAGGATGCGTCCGCAAGGCCCACTGTCTCCTATGCCCGCGCCTATGCGTTGCGAGCGCCATCGCTTATTGGCAGGCAGGTCCGACAAATCGGGGCGGTGCCCTTCACGGGTGTGGATGATGTGAAATCCGAGTTCACGCAACCGCGTCAACAGGCGCTGGATGGGCTCGATGGGCGCGCGCGTGAGCGAGAGATCGTAGCCCATGCTGTCCACATAACCGCCCACGCCGCAAAAGTCGGTCTGCATGTCGATGATGATCAGCGCGGTATTGTCTGGCCGCAAGCTGCCGTCGTAGGGCCATGGGTAGGGGTCGGCCTGAACGGATCGGGATACGCTGGATGAGGGCTTCATGGCGGCTCTCCTCTGACTTCAATTCACGTTGCTCTGCACACGGATGCTCCGGCGCGTTCGGGCAGCAGCTTGCTCGGATCGCAGCGTGGGTTGGTGCTGAAAAGCTACGCGCGGGCCTTTCTGGTAGCTACTCATCTGGCATCCGTCGTGCTAACGGCTCCCTATTTCGTGGAAGAAAGTTCACCCGGGCTGCCGCGCGCCACGCTGCCGGGCTTGCAAGTGATGACCAGAATCACCAGTGTCAGCACGTAGGGCACCGCACTGAATAGATAGTATCCTTCGCTGATCCCCACGGATTGCAAAGCGGGTCCGATGGCGCCTGCGCCACCGAACAGCAGCGCCGCAAAGACGCAGCGCAGCGGGCTCCAGCGCGCAAAAATGACCAGCGCCACCGCGATCAAACCTTGGCCGCTGCTGATTCCTTCGTTCCAACTACCGGGATAAAAGAGTGTCAACGACGCGCCGCCAAGGCCGGCGATCGCCCCACCCGCGGCTGTCGCGGCGATGCGTATGCCGTTGACCGAGTAGCCCAGCGCCTTGGTGGCGCTGGCTGAATCGCCTGCCAAACGCACCAGCAGGCCCCAGCGCGTGCGCGCAAACCCCCACGTCATCGCAACGACCAGCACCAAACCCAGCAAGAGCAGCGGGTTGATTTGCAGGGCCGCTTGCACGACCTGCGAATCGCTCCAACCGCCGAGCGCGATGGGCTGCAATTGCGGAGCTTGCGGTTGGATCAGCGGTTTGCCCAGGTAAAAGGCCAGGCCGGTGCCGAGCAACATCAAGGCAATGCCGGTGGCGATGTCGTTGACGCGTGGCAACGAGCACAGCAAACCGTGTAGTAGTGCCAGCGCGGCACCGGCGGCGGCGGCCACTAAAACGCCCATCCAGGTAGAGCCGCTCAGGTAAGCACCCCCGAAGCCCGCCATCGCCGAGAGTACCAACACGCCTTCCAGACCCAAGTTGACACGCCCTGCCTTCTCGGTCAGGCACTCGCCGAGGCTGACGAACAGGAACGGCACGCCCACGCGCAGCGCACCGCCGACGATGGCAGCGAGAAAGGCGGTCGCCATCTCGCCTGTCATACCGCCCTTTCTCGCGCCGTTGCCACGGGCGCTTGGGGCCCGGCGGGTCGCATGAGTTTTTCGCGGACAGTCCGCCAGTCGACTTCGCGCAAGGCCTCGCTGGCAAGGATGAGCACAAAGGCGATGCCCTGCAGCACCTGCACCGACGAGTCGGGCAAGTCAAGTCGACGTTGCAGCAGGCTGCCTGCAGCGCCGAAGCCACCGAACAGAATGGCCACCGGAATGATGGCCAGCGGGTTATGTCGCGCAATGAACGCAACGAGAATGCCGGCGTAGCCATAGCCAGCGATCAGCGAGGAATTGGCGTTGCCGTGCACGGCCGCGACTTCGACCGCGCCGGCCAGGCCCGCGCATGCACCCCCGAGTGCACAGGCCAGCAAGATGATTCGGTTGGCTGGCAGGCCCACCAACTGCGCTGCGCGTGGATTGCCGCCGACCACGCGCACCGAGAACCCGCGCGCCGTCAAAAGCAACCAAACGCCGAGCGCTGCGCATGCGAGCACACCCAGCACCAGACCCCAGTGCACGTCTGAACCGGCGATGCCGCCGATGCGAAGTGCTTCGCCCAGCGAGCGTGTGGAAGGCTTGTTCAGCGTGGACGGGTCACGCAGCGGCCCTTCGACCAAGTGCTTGAAGAGCGCGATGGCGGTGTAGGCGAGCAACAGGCTGCTGATCGTCTCGTTCACGCCCCGGTATTGGCGCAACGCGCCGGCCAGCGCTATCCACAGTGCGCCGGCGAGCATGCCCGCTGCGCACACCAGCGCGGTGGCG
>JAOTTZ010000304.1 GCA_029864165.1 Burkholderiaceae bacterium | reverse complement strand
GCCCGTCACTGGAGAGAGGTTGGCCCCCAGCCAGCCTAGCGAAGGAGCAAGCGGCCTGCCCGCATGTAGCAGCCGTGCAGCTAGCTGCGGCAGGTAGCGCGGCCGACGTGCGGTGGAACGTATCAACACCCTCGAAAGGTTTTCGATGTCAGTAGTCACCCCGTCCTTCGGCGCCCTGTTAAAGACCCCGCTCGACGAGCTGCATGTCGAGCTGGGCGCTCGCATGGTGCCTTTTGCCGGCTATGCCATGCCGGTGTCCTACCCCGCTGGAATTCTGGCCGAACATCGGCACTGCCGGACGGCTGCGGCATTGTTTGACGTATCGCACATGGGGCAGTTGCGTCTGCGCGGCGACGATGCAGGCCGTGCGCTCGAAACCCTAGTGCCGGTTGACGTGCTGGGCCTGACCGTGGGCAAACAGCGCTACGGCTTTTTCACCAACGCGAGTGGCGGCATCGTCGACGATCTGATGATCACCCGGCGCGAGAGCGACTTGTTCCTGATCGTCAATGCGAGTTGCAAGGCGACCGACATTGAACACCTGAGCATCCATATCGGACATCGCTGTACCGTGCAGCCTCTTGCCGAGCATGCCTTGCTCGCGCTGCAAGGCCCACTCGCCGCGAAGGCGCTGGCACAGCTCAACCGTGACGTGGCCATGCTCAGCTTCATGGCCGGCGGCTTCTACACGCTGGCCGCAGCTCATTGTTTCGTGACGCGCTCAGGTTACACGGGCGAGGATGGTTTCGAGATCTCGGTACCGGCCGCGGACGCTGAATCACTGGCGCGCGCCCTGCTGGCGCAGCCCGAAGTCAAACCTGCCGGCCTGGGAGCGCGTGACACCTTGCGGTTGGAAGCCGGGTTGTGTCTGTACGGCCATGACATCGACGCCAACACCACGCCCGTAGAAGCCGAGCTTGCTTGGGCAATTCAAAGCGCGCGCCGCGCCGGCGGCGCGCGTGCGGGCGGTTACCCGGGGGCCCGTGTCATCGATGATCAACTCACCAGCGGGGTGACGAACAAGCGCATCGGATTGGTGGGTCTGGAGCGCACCCCCGTGCGTGAGGGCACAAAACTCAATGACGCACGCGGCCACAGCGTCGGCCACGTCACCAGCGGAACGCTGGGGCCCAGCATAGGCCTACCCATTGCGATGGCCTACGTGGCAGCAAACCATGCACTGGTGAACCACGAAGTCTATGCCCAAGTGCGCGGCAAAAAGCTGCCGATGCGCGTGTCTCGCATGCCTTTTCATCCGCATCGGTACTTCCGAGCCTGAGCCCATTTTCATCACCCTACCCTCTCGCCCGTGCGGGGGGCGCACGCCCAAGGAACACCCCAATGACAACCAAGTTCACCGCAGACCATGAATGGATTAACGTTGAAGACGGCGATGCTGCCACCGTCGGCATCACCCAGCACGCACAAGACGCGTTAGGCGACGTGGTGTTTGTGGAACTGCCTGCGGTCGGCGCCATCTTCAGGATGGGCGATGTGGCTGGCGTGGTCGAGTCGGTGAAAGCGGCGGCCGACATTGGCATGCCCGTCAGTGGCGAGGTGATCGAAGTGAACGAGGCTTTGCGAGGCGACCCCTCGCTGGCGAACACAGCCCCGATGGGCAAGGGCTGGTTTTTCAAGGTCCGTATTGCCGACATGGCAGAGTTCAACGGTTTGATGGACTCGCCCAGCTACGACGCCCTGCTCAAGACCCTTTAATGCGGACCCCCACCATACCGGTGAGCGCCCTCGGTTCACTGGCCGACCTGGAAAACGCCGGCGAGTTCGTTGCGCGCCATATCGGCCCCACTGCAACCGAGCAAGAGCACATGCTCAGCGTCATTGGCGCCGCGTCGCGTAACGCGCTGATCGCAACCATCGTGCCTCGCGGCATCGCGCGCTCGCAGGCCTTGAACCTGCCGCCAGCGGCAAGCGAGGAGCAAGCCTTGGCCGAGCTCAAACGTATCGCGAGCCGCAACCTGGTGCTCAAGAGTTGCATCGGCCAAGGTTACCACGGTACGCACACACCCGGGGTCATACTGCGTAACGTGCTCGAAAACCCAGCCTGGTACACCGCATACACACCCTACCAAGCCGAAATTTCACAGGGACGACTGGAGGCGCTCGCAAATTTTCAGACCTTGGTATGCGACCTCACAGGCATGGCGATTGCAGGCGCCTCTATGCTGGACGAAGCCACTGCCGCCGCAGAAGCAATGACGCTCGCCCTACGCGTGGGAAAAAGCAAATCCACCACCTTCTTTGTCGCTGACGACGTGCTGCCGCAAACACTGGAGGTCATACAGACTCGCGCGCGCCCCTTGGGCCTGACGGTACACACCGGACCACCGAATGCTGCCGCGAACGTCCCCGCGTTTGCCGTGCTGTTGCAGTACCCCGGTGTGAATGGCGCCGTCCACGATCTACAGCCGGTTATTAACGCAGTGCATGCGCGGCAAGGTCTGTGCATTGTCGCCGCCGACCCGCTCGCGCTCACGTTGCTCAAACCACCTGGTGAGATGGGCGCTGACGTAGTAGTCGGCTGCACGCAGCGCTTTGGCATGCCGATGTGCAACGGTGGTCCTCACGCCGCCTATCTAGCGACGCGCGACGAATTCAAACGCTCGCTGCCTGGTCGCCTGGTCGGCCTCAGTGTCGATGCACACGGCGCTCCAGCTTACCGCTTGGCTTTGCAAACCCGCGAACAGCACATTCGTCGTGAGAAGGCGACCTCGAACCTTTGCACGGCGCAAGTGCTACCAGCCGTGGTGGCCGGCATGTACGCTGTTTACCACGGGCCCGATGGCTTGCAGCGCATAGCGCGCCGGGTAGCAAGTTACACGGCGGTGCTGGCAGCAGGCTTGCGCCAGTTCGGTTGTACCCTGCTCAATGCGACCGCCTTCGATACCCTGCAACTTGCTACCGGTGAGCACACTTCCGCCCTGTTGCATGCCGCTCGCAACGCGGGATACAACCTTCGACAAGCATCGGCCACATCCGTGGGTATCACGCTGGATGAAACAACCACCCGCAACGACATTGTTGCGCTGTGGAAGCTTTTCGCCAATGGCCAGCCTATACCTTCGTTAGCGCAGTTTGAAGGCGGCGTCATCCCGCTGCTGCCCGCCGAACTGGCTCGTGATACCGCATTCCTCACGCACCCTGTGTTCAGAACTTACCGCAGCGAAACCGAAATGCTGCGTTATTTGCGCACGCTTGCTGATAAAGACCTGGCGCTTGATCGAACCATGATCCCGTTGGGTTCGTGCACCATGAAGCTCAATGCCAGCAGCGAGATGATTCCGGTCACTTGGCCAGCGTTCACAAACATCCACCCGTTTGCACCGAGCGAGCAACTGGCAGGCTACCACGCGCTCGACGAGCAACTGCGCCAATGGTTATGTCAAGCCACCGGCTATGCCGGCGTCAGCCTGCAACCCAACGCCGGTTCGCAAGGCGAGTACGCTGGCCTGTTGGTGATTCACGCC
>JAOTTZ010000303.1 GCA_029864165.1 Burkholderiaceae bacterium | reverse complement strand
GACACGGCTGTACGTCAGGCCCGTGCTGGCAGCCATGCGCGACGTGCAAATCAAGGGCATGTCGCACATCACTGGCGGCGGGTTGGTGGAGAACATTCCACGTTGTTTGCCCCCAGGTATGAAGGCGGTACTGCAAGAGAGCGTTTGGCCGCGGCTTGAGATTTTCGATTGGCTGCAACGCGAAGGCCAGGTACCGACGGCCGAGATGCACCGCGCCTTCAACTGTGGCATCGGCTTTGTCCTCATCGTTGCGGCCGAAGACTCGCGGCGCGTTACCGAATTGCTGCAAGCTCAAGGCGAGGCCGTGTACTGCATCGGGCGCGTCGAAGTGCGACGTGATCAAGAGGCTCCCACGCAGATCATCTGAGATTCCGCACCCGAGCGCATGTCGATTGAACCGGAGACCTTACCTGCGCTGAGACGCATCCGCAGCTTCGCGTTACGCGCCGGGCGCATGGGGCCCGGTCAAGCACGCGCGCTGCAAGAGCTGGGGCCGCGCTTTGTCGTTCCCTATTCCGCGCAAACGTTGAACTTCACCGAGGTGTTTGGGCGCCAAGCGCCGGTGGTGCTGGAAATCGGTTTCGGCATGGGTGACGCAACTGCGGCCATCGCGCAACGGCTACCCGGCCTGGACTTTCTGGGGGTCGAAGTTCACACGCCAGGCGTGGGCGCCTTGCTAAGGAAAATCGGCGAGCAATCTTTAAACAATATTCGGATCGTGCAGCACGACGCTGTCGAGGTGCTGAGCGCCATGGTGCCGAAAGCGTCGCTGGCGGGGGTGCACTTGTTCTTCCCCGACCCGTGGCATAAGAAGCGTCATCACAAGCGTCGTTTGCTGCAAGCGCCATTCGTTGCCCAGCTTGCTGGGCATATCGAACGGGGCGGGTATCTACATTGCGCAACCGATTGGGAGCCGTACGCGCAACAAATGCTGCAAGTGCTGACGGCCGAACCCTTGTTGGAGAACACGGCGTTCGGCTACGCGTCCAAGCCCGACTACAGGCCGTTGACCAAGTTCGAGGCGCGTGGTCTGCGGCTTGGCCACCGCGTATGGGACTTGATATTTGTCCGGCGCTGAGACACCCGCAATGAGCGAACGTTGCCTGTGACATATTGCCAGCGCAGCGCCTTTTATTGCGTCGCCGGGACGCCGCGCGGGAACGCAAGCATACGGAGCACGGTAGTATCCGGTTAGCTTCGTCAGAATCTTCGCTCGCGTATACATGCCAATGCGCTTCGGGGGCGGTTTCCACTTCTCCTGAGAACTTCGACCAAACGAAAGTTCGCCCCGAATTTTGTAGGTAACTCACATGCATAGACTTTTCTTCGTGTTTTCGGTCGCGGTGATGATGACTTGCTCGGCGACCAGCGCTGAAAAACCATCGACCGCACCTCGCACCGCAGCACTGCCTGCTGCGAGCGACTGCAGCTTTGGGCAACCGCCGCAGCGACGCGCCGAAGGCTGCAACCGGGCGCTCGCGCGCACGATCAACTTTGGCAACATGCTCGACACGCGGCGCCTTGGCATGGGCCCCAAGCTGCGCGATGAATTCATCACACTGAGCAAAGCGGCCGGGTTTACTGCCATACGTCTAACAGTTCGCTGGGACGCGCACGCGGAGTACAAACCGCCTTATACGATCCGGCCGGCTTTTTTCGAATACGTCGACCGTGCCATTAAGGTGGCCACCGATCAAAAGTTGGCCATCATCATCGACATGCACCACTACACGTCGATGAACAATAGAGCAAAAACGGAGAGACCGCGCTTTCTCGCCCTGTGGACGCAGATCGCTGAGCGCTACCGCAATGCGCCGGCCACCGTGATGTTCGAATTGCTCAACGAGCCCAACGGCTTGCATACCCAAGACACGTGGAACCAGCTATTGCCCGCGGTACTGAAGGTGATCCGCGCCAGCAACCCGCACCGAACCCTCATCGTCGGTGGTGCCCAGTGGAACACCCGCGTTGCGCTTGAGACGCTGCAGCTACCGGCCGATGACAGGAACTTGATCGCTACCTTTCACTACTACGACCCAATGGAAACGACCCACCAGGGTGCCGAGTGGGTACAAGGATCCGACGCCTGGTTGGGAGCCAAGTGCTGTACTCAAGCCGAACTGCAAGCGATCAAATACGATTTTGAAGAGGTGGAGCAATGGGCCAAAGCAGAGCGCCGTCCAGTGTTGTTGGGCGAGTTCGGTGTTTACTCCAAGGCCGACGAGAAAACGCGCGTCACGTGGACAACCGCAGTGCGAGAACAAGCCGAAGCGCATGGTTTTAGCTGGGCCTATTGGGAGTTGGCATCAACCTTTGGCGTGCTGGAACCGGCAACGCTAACTTGGCGCAAATGGCTTTTGAAAACCCTGTTGCCACAGTCCCCGGTGCTATAAACCTGTCGGTGAACAAGACCGGCGCTGCGCGGGGGGACCGGATAATCGGCAACCATGCGAGTATTTCGTGGCTTCAAGCATTCCAGCATTGCACCGGCTTGTGCACTCACCATCGGCAACTTCGATGGTGTGCACCGCGGCCACCAGGCCATGCTGGCGTTGCTGCGCTCCGAGGCTCAGCACCGCGCATTGCCGGGTTGTGTGTTGACCTTCGAGCCGCACCCGCGTGACTATTTTGCTGCCCGGGCTGGCGATCCTAAACTCGCACCGGCCCGTATCACGACGCTACGCGACAAGTTGAGCGAGTTGGAGCGCTGCGGCGTTGACCAAGTCGTGGTAGCACGCTTCGACACAGCGTTTGCAAACCAGTCGCCGCAAGCCTTCATCGACAACGTTTTGCTCGCCGGGCTAGGTGCACGCTATGTGCTGGTCGGTGACGACTTTTGCTTCGGTGCCCAGCGCAAAGGCGACTACGCCATGCTCGACGCTGCCGGGCAGCGGCAAGGCTTTGACGTGGCTCGCATGCAAAGCTACGAGGTGCACGGTGTGCGTGTCAGCAGTTCGGCGGTTCGCGACGCGCTGGCCCACGGCGACATGGACCTCGCCGCCGGCCTGTTGGGCCGCCCATACAGCGTCAGCGGGCATGTGATTCATGGCAACAAGCTGGGCCGAGCCCTGGGGTTTCCGACCCTGAACATCCGGTTCGCGCACGTCAACCCTGCGGCGGTGGGCGTATTCGCAGTTCGCACGCATGGTTTGGCGGCGCAGCCGCTGGCTGGCGCGGCAAGTCTGGGCGTGCGCCAGAGGGTCGATGGCAGCCAGCATGTTCTGCTGGAGGTGTATTGCCTGGATTGGCCGCAAACGCTGGGTGTAGAAGGGGCCTACGGTAAACTCGCTCGTGTGGAGTTGGTGCACAAGCTTCGCGACGAGGCCCGCTACGACGACATGGCGGCTTTGAGCGAGGCCATACGCAGCGACACCGTCGATGCACGCGCCTTTTTTTCCGCTTACGCAGGCTCTTAGGCGTCAATCGGCCGGCACTGATACCGGGTCCTTCCCACCGAGGACCGCGCGGCTGGCTCCCAGCGCGCTTGAT
>JAOTTZ010000302.1 GCA_029864165.1 Burkholderiaceae bacterium | reverse complement strand
GCCTCCTTCCGAGGCGATAACCGCTGACAAAGCGTCGAGCCATTCGCGCGTTTCCTGCGCATCGACGTCGTTGGCGGCGGTACCCACAAACGACTCGGGCAATGCTGACATGCTGGACTCCTCGATCAGTACGGTTTCAACCCAGAGCGAACCCATCGCCCCGGCATCCCAACTAACACGTCCGCGCAACCAATGCTAGGCGCGAACTTTTACCGCCTGCAGCGCATTCACAGCACCCCGCCGAAGCAAGTGCTCTAGGAGCCCGACAGGCTCCTAGTGCAGTGTTGCACGCTATTCAGTACTTAAAAACCGCGCCTTTGGCCCCGTAGCGTTGTTGCAAATCCTCGCAATAGCTTTGGCTATTGCTGTGGTTTGCGCCTAGCTACACGCCCAAACGCATCGGTTCTATAAGTACCGCATAGCATGCAACACTACACCAGGTTGAAAAGTGTCTCATAACGCGCGCCTTTTTTGAATAGCGCGAGTTTATTTCATGATATGAGAGCAGTTGCCGTCTAAATGCCCGCTTCTGTCACCCGAATACTTCGGTTTCAACCCTGCGCCAACTTCAGCAGCGACGACATGCTGTGTGCTTGCTTGTATGGCCTCAAGCGTCCGAAAACAAGGGCGTCACAGACACAGCGCAGCGAGTTTGACGATCAATCGACGCGCTGTGCACGTCCTTGATAATACCGACTGCGCACAATTCGTCGGCGTAGTTGCTGCGTTTGATGACGCTCCATGCATAACGCCGCGTGTCAACTGAGATGCGCTTGTCGCGCTTCGCACGCCGCCGAAGCGAACTGCCAAGCAACAACTCCGACCGACGTGGAATATTGATGACAGCACAACTGATAGACGGAACCGCGCTTGCCAAAAAGATTCGCGTCGAGCTTGCTGGCCGGGCAGCCGCCCTCGTTGCCCGCGGCCACAGGCCGGGGTTGGCCGTGGTGCTGGTGGGAGACGACCCTGCAAGCCAAGTGTACGTGCGCAACAAGGTGAAGGCGTGCGCAGACGCCGGTGTCCATTCGGTACTTGAAAAGTACCCCGAGGCGCTGACCGAGAATGATTTGCTAGCGCGCATAGACGCCTTGAACCGCAACCCCGTTGTTCACGGCATCCTGGTGCAGATGCCGTTGCCACCGCACATCGACCCGCGTCGGGTTGTCGAGGCGATCTCGACCCAAAAAGATGTCGACGGTTACTCGGTACTCAGCGCGGGAGAATTGTTTGCCGGCTTGCCTGGCTTCAGGCCCTGTACGCCGCTGGGTTGTATGAAGCTTATCGAGACCACAGGCGTCAGCCTGGTCGGCAGGCATGCGGTGGTCATCGGGCGCAGCAGCACGGTTGGCAAACCCATGGCGTTGCTGCTATTGCAGGCCAACGCAACCGTCACCATCTGCCATAGCATGACACCTGATCTAACCCAACATACGCGCCAAGCCGATGTCGTGGTCACCGCAGTGGGCCGTCGCAACACGTTGACGGCAACGATGGTCAAGCCGGGTGCGGTTGTGGTTGATGTCGGAATGAACCGAACCGACGCTGGCCAACTGTGTGGCGATGTTGATTTCCCGGGCGTGCGCGAAGTCGCAGGTTGGATCACCCCGGTTCCCGGCGGGGTTGGACCCATGACAATCAGCATGTTGCTCGCCAACACCATTGAATCCGCAGAGCGATGTGCACGCTGAACCAAGAACCTACCGGCCACCACACCTGAAACCAAACATGACCAATCCTTTGCTGGGCGCCGTTGAGCTGCCGGCGTTTGCCGATATCCGCCCGGAGCATGTCGGTGCGGCAATCGACGAGTTGCTGGCTGCGGCCTATGCTGCGCTCGAACTCGTGACAAGCGATACCGTGCCGGCTGACTATGACGTCATGTCGGCAGTTCTCGACACCGCGGTAGAAGCGCTACATCGGGCCTGGGGTGCCGTCAGCCACCTCAACGCTGTGGCCGACACGCCTGAGCTACGCGCCGCTTACAACGAGAAGTTGCCGCAGGTCGCCGAGTTCCACGCCCGTCAGGGCGCCGATGAGCGCCTGTACGCAAAGTACAAGGCGTTGTCGGCCAGCCCGCAGGCAACCCATTTGAGTGCGGCGCGCCGTCGGGCACTGAGCAACGCGATCCGCGACTTTGTACTTTCGGGTGCGGAGTTGAGCGGCGAGGCCAAAGTTCGGTATGCGGTGATACAAGAGCGTCAGGCAGAACTGGCACAGCAGTACGCCGAGAACGTGCTCGACGCCACCGATAGCTTCGCATGCCACGTCGGCGAACAGGAACTCGCGGGCGTGCCCGCCGACGCAGTAAGGGCGGCCTTGGCCGCCGCCAAAGCGGATGGCCAGCCTGGGCACAAGATCACGCTGCATTTCCCAAGCTACTACCCAGTGATGCAATATGGGCAAAACCGCGCGCTGCGAGAAAAACTCTACACCGCGTATGTCACGCGCGCGAGCGAGTTCGGGCCCGATCGATTAAACAACAGCTCGGTGATGCGTGACATTCTCGCTCTGCGACAAGAGGAGGCGCGCCTGCTCGGCTACGCCAGTTATGCCGAAGTGTCGCTGGTGGCCAAGATGGCTGACTCGCCGGCCCAGGTTTGCGTTTTCCTGCGTGACTTGGCGCAGCGCGCACGCCCCAGCGCACTGCGCGATCTCTCAGAGCTGCGCGAGTTTGCACGCAGCGAATTCGGTATACACGAGCTGCAGGCCTGGGACATGACATACGTCACCGAAAAGCTGAAAGAGCAGCGATATGCCTTCAGCGACCAAGAGGTCAAACAGTACCTGACCCTGCCCAAAGTGCTCGAAGGGCTGTTTCGCATCGTTGAGACGTTGTTCGAGGTCAGCATCCGTGAAGACAGCGCTCCCGTGTGGCACCCAAGCATACGGTTCTTTCGCATTGAGCGTCAAAGCGCGGGCAAGATCAACGGCCAAACACGGGACCATGCCGAGGGTGACCCGCATTTGGTGGGCCAGTTCTACCTTGACCTGTATGCGCGCCCCGGCAAACGTTCCGGTGCGTGGATGGACGGGGTTCGTGACCGGTGGTCGCGCCCTGATGGCCCGTTGCAAACACCCGTAGCACATTTGGTTTGCAATTTCGCACCACCCGTTCGTGTGGATAGCAAGGAGCAACCCGCGCTATTGACACACGACGACTTGATCACCCTCTTTCACGAGTTTGGGCACGGTTTGCACCACATGCTGACCCAAGTCAATGACATCGGCGTTTCCGGCATCTCCGGCATCGAGTGGGACGCGACCGAGTTACCCAGCCAGTTGATGGAAAACTTCTGCTGGGAATGGGATGTCCTCAAGCGCCTGAGCGCGCATGTCGAAACGGGGGACGCAATACCGCGCAATCTGTTTGACAAGATGCTGGCGGCCAAGAACTTCCACAGCGGATTGCAGATGCTGCGCCAGGTCGAAATGGCGCTTTTCGACATGCGTTTGCATGCCGAGCCGGGTGGTGAAGCGGACATTCAGCGG
>JAOTTZ010000301.1 GCA_029864165.1 Burkholderiaceae bacterium | reverse complement strand
ACGCCACCCCAGCCGATATGATGCTGGCGATCGCTCAGCTGGCCCGCCAATACCTGTCCGAACGCTGGGTACAAACCCAAGCCGCCGAGCGCGACGCCAAAGCGCGCCGGGTTTACTACTTGTCGATGGAGTTCTTGATTGGGCGTACGCTGTCGAATTCACTGGCAGCGCTAGACCTGCGCAGCGCCGCCGCTGCCGCGGTGCAACGCCATGCGCAAAACCTCGAAGACGTCGCTGAGACCGAGGCCGACGCCGCCCTGGGCAATGGTGGACTGGGGCGCTTGGCAGCGTGTTTTCTCGATTCTATGGCCACGCTCGGCCTGCCTTCATTCGGCTACGGCATCCGCTACGAATACGGCATGTTTGCGCAGGACATTGTCGATGGCCGTCAGGTAGAGCACCCGGATCCCTGGTTGGCCGACGGCACACCGTGGGAGTTTCCGCGCGCCGGCATCAGCTACCCGGTTTACTTCGGCGGTTGGGTGGAGCATCAGGGCGACGCTGTGTTGTGGCGCCCCGCGGGCTCGGTGACCGCAAAACCCTACGACATGGTGGTGCCAGGACATGGCACGACCAAGGTCAGTACGCTGCGCCTTTGGAAGGCGACCGGCCCGGCACACATCGACTTGCATGCCTTCAACAGCGGCGACTACGCGCGCGCCGCCGAGGTGAAAAACGAATTCGAGAACATTTCTTGGGTGCTCTACCCCAACGACAGCACCTCCGCTGGGCGCGAACTGCGCTTGCGCCAGGAGTACTTCTTCGTCTCGGCCTCCGTGCAGGATTTGCTGAGCCGCCACTTGGCCGAGCATGGCCGGATGGACAACCTGGCTGACAAGGTGGCGATACACCTCAACGACACGCACCCGGCGATTGGCGTCGCCGAGTTGATGCGCCTGCTGACCGACGGCCACGGCATGCCGTGGCAACAAGCCTGGGCACAGTGCCAACGCGTGTTCTCCTACACCAACCACACGCTCATGCCCGAGGCGCTAGAAACTTGGTCGGTAGGGTTGATGCATCATGTGCTGCCGCGCCACATGCAAATCATTCTGCGCATTAACCACGAATTTCTCGATTTCGCCGCGCGCCACCGCCCTGGTGACAGCGGCTTTTTGCGCCGCCTGTCGCTGATCGACGAGTCGGGCGAGCGACGCGTACGCATGGCGCACCTGTCGATCGTTGGCAGCCACAAGGTCAACGGCGTCTCGGCGTTGCATTCCGAGTTGCTGGTCAAGACGGTGTTTGCCGACTTTGCCGCGCTCTACCCCAACCGCTTCACCAACATGACCAATGGCGTCACGCCGCGGCGGTGGCTGGCGCAAGCCAACCCGGAGCTGGCAGATCTGCTCGATCTGACCATAGGCCAGGGCTGGCGGTTTGACCTCGAGCGGTTGAAAAACTTGATGCCGCATGCCGACAGTGCCACTTTTCGCGAGGCATTCGCGCGTGTCAAGCGCAACAACAAACTGCGCTTGGCTGCGTTCATCGAACGCGAATTGGGTGTGAACCTGGCCCCCACCGGCATATTCGACGTGCAGGTCAAACGCATCCATGAGTACAAACGACAACTGTTGAACATCTTGCACGTGATCACGCGCTACCACGCCATACTCGCCGACCCGACGCGCGATTGGGTGCCGCGCAGCGTGATCCTCGCCGGCAAGGCCGCATCTTCGTACCATATGGCCAAGCAAATCATCCGGCTGATCCACGACGTGGGGACCGTGATCAACAACGATCCACGCATCGGCGACAGGTTGAAGCTCGTTTTCGTTCCGAATTACGGCGTCTCGGTGGCCGAGTTGATCATGCCTGGCGCCGACCTGTCCGAACAGATTTCCACCGCCGGCACCGAAGCTTCTGGAACCGGCAACATGAAGCTCTCGCTCAACGGCGCGCTGACCATTGGCACCGAGGACGGCGCCAACATCGAGATCCGCGATAGCGTAGGCGCGGAAAACATATTCATCTTCGGCCACACTGCCGCCGAAATCGCAGCGCTGAGCCCCACCAGCTATCACCCGATGCGCGTCTGCGAAGGCAACCCCGTGCTCAAGGCCGTTCTGGACGCAGTCGCCGGCGGCGAGTTCTCGCCCGATGAGCCCGACCGTTACCGCGGGGTCGTCGATGCGCTGTTATGGGGCGGCGACCACTACAAGTTGTTGGCCGATTACGCGTCCTACGTCGCCACGCAGAACCGGGTCGATGCCTTGTACCGCAACAGCGCCCAATGGGTACGCCAAGCCATTGCCAATGTGGCGGGCATGGGGGTTTTTTCGTCCGACCGTACCATCCACGAATACGCGACACAGATCTGGAACGTCCAAGCGTTGGCAGCCGAGCGCTGACGCCAAGGACTTGTCAGTTGCGCCAGCGCAAAGCCAGCCGTACGTCATGGTCGTCAACGTGCCGCCGCCAGCGCCGCTTCGCCGCGAATGGAAAACTTGACCGACTCGCAACTATCACCCGGCCGCCCCAATCCGCTGGGTGCGCACTGGAACGGTACGGGTGTCAACTTTGCCGTCTTTTCGGCGCATGCGCAGGCGATCGACCTGTGCCTGTTCGATGCAGCCGGCGAACGCGAGTTGAGCCGTCAGCGCCTGCCTAGGCTGACCCACGATGTCTGGCATGGCTATCTTGCCGGCGCCCGACCGGGCCTTGTGTACGGCCTACGTGCGAACGGTCCGAGGCGGCCTGACCAGGGACACCGCTTCAACGCCAACAAACTGCTGCTCGACCCCTACGCGCGCGAAATCGTTGGCAACTTTGAGGGCTATGGCGAGACAACCGACCACGACAACGCCGCGCGCGCCCTCAAAGCACGCGTTGTCGATGCGCAATACGATTGGGGCGACGACCAGCGCCCGTGCACACCATGGGTCCATACCGTCCTTTATGAAGCGCATGTCAAGGGCTTGACGATGCGGCACCCCGGTGTAACACCGGCGTTGCGCGGAACCTATGCGGGGCTGGCGTCTGAGGCCGTGATCGCCCACTTAAAGCGTCTGGGCATCACGGCAGTGAATCTGCTGCCGGTGCAACACCATCTTGATGAAGAGAGGTTGGTCACGCACGGATTGCGCAACTACTGGGGCTACAACACCATCGGCTTCTTTGCGGTCGAACCATGTTACGCCAGCGGCGCGGGCGGCCTATCGCCGCGCCATGAGTTCTGCGCCATGGTCCAACGCCTGCATGCTGCCGGCATAGAAGTGATTCTCGACGTGGTTTACAACCATACCGCTGAAAGCGACGAAAGCGGGCCGACGATCAGTTGGCGCGGGCTCGACAATAGCAGCTACTACCGCGCCCAACCGGGCCAGCACGAGTACTACGACAACCTGACCGGTTGCGGCAATACGCTGGACTTGCGCACGCCGCGAGTGCTGCAAATGGTCATGGACAGCCTGCGCTACTGGGTCGCAGAGATGCACGTAGATGGCTTTCGCTTCGACCTCGCGCCCGTGCTCGGCCGCGGCGACCACGGCTTT
>JAOTTZ010000300.1 GCA_029864165.1 Burkholderiaceae bacterium | reverse complement strand
AAAACCGATGCGTTTGGGCCTGTAGCTAGGCGCAAACCACAGCAATAGCCAAAGCTATTGCGAGGATTTGCAACGACGCTACGGGGCCAAAGGCGCGGTTTTTAAGTGCTGAATAGCGTGCAACACTGCACTAGCAAGCAGCTTTGCATAAGATTTCACCGCGTCAGCGGCGCGTATCCCGCTGTAGCCTAACTGGTCAGCGCCAAACAGCGGCGCCCCGGCGCGTGCATCGGATCAGCGACTCGCGCGTTTTTCGTCGGCGACGCATTTCCCAAACAAACGGCCCATCAGACTTTTGCGCCCTGTAAAGTGGCTGGTTCGACAACTGCATGTTGTTCCAGGCCGCAGCACTAGTTGAGCGGTACCTTTTTGCCGTTTCTGTATTCGTACAGCGTCATGGCAGGGTTTTTCAACTCGCCGTTGGCGTCAAAGCCGATTCTCGCGGTCACGCCCTGGTAATCGGTCTTGAAAAGTTGGTCTAAGTAAACTTGGGGGTCGACGGAGTCGGCCTTGACCATGGCATCGACCAAAACCATGGCCGCGTCATACACATAGGGCGCATAGACCTGAAACTCCTTCGGGTACTTGGCGTCGTAACGCTTCCGCCACTCAGCGCCCCCCGGCATCTTCTGCAAGGACGCACCACCTTCGGCACAAACCACGTTGGCAAGCGTCTTGGCACCACCCGAGAGCTCGACCAGTTTGTCGGTGCAAATGCCGTCACCACCGAAGAACCTCACCTTGGTCATACCCAACTGCGCCATTTGTCGCAGCATCAATCCCGCCTGCGGGTCCATGCCGCCGTAGAACACGCCATCTGGCGCCTTGGATTTGACGGCCGTCAGTATGGCCATGAAGTCGGTCGCCCTGTCGGTCGTGTACTGCTCGTCGACCACCTGCACACCGTGCGCGAGCACCGTCCGCTTGAAGACTTCAGCGACACCTTGACCATAGGCTGTTCTGTCGTCGATGATGGCGATTCTCTTCAGGTTCAAGTTGTTCGCCGCGTGCAATCCCAAACCGGCACCGAGCGCGTTGTCGTTGGCGAGCAAGCGGAAGGTCGTCTTGTAGCCTTGTTGCGTAATCTCTGGATTGGTCGAAGATGGCGTGATGTGCGGCAGGCCGCAATCGTTGTAGATCTTCGACGCTGGCAGTGTCGTCCCTGAGTTCAAATGCCCCACCACGCCATTGACCTTGGCATCGCAAAGTTTTTGCGCCGCTGCGGTACCTTGTTTCGGATCGGCCGCGTCGTCTTCGGCCAGCAGTTCGAACCTGACACGCTTGCCGCCTATGGTCAACCCCTTGGCGTTGAGGTCGCCGATGGCCATACGCGCGCCGTTCTCGTTGTCCTTGCCGAAGTGCGCCTGTGCGCCCGATATCGGAGCGACGTGGCCAATCGTGACGACCACGTCCTGCGCTGAAGCGGCAGCAACGCCGGTGGCCATGAGCGCGCTCGCCAATAAATTGAAACTGACTTGCATGAAGATCCTCCAGGGACAGATGTTATGAAAGCAAGGGGTCTGATTGTCGGCAGCGAAACGACTCAACATCGCCTCCCGGGCCGGCAACGATACACCCGAATACGACCCACCCGCCCAACAGGTGCGGCCCGAGCAGGCACGCCGTCAACTGATATCAAATCGTCGTCCCCGACCAGATGTAACCGACCTTATCCCGGTATGAAACGCAGCGCTGACAAAAATTGTGGCGCCGAAGGGCCGACCCGCGAGAGAAATCTCTTACATCGCCGGTCTACTAGGATACCTGGGGTGCCCCAGGCCACCCCTCAACTTGGAGAACTGAAATGAACAATTCCCGAACGCTGGTCAATCAGACCGCATTGTCGCTGTTTTGTTTGGCTGCGGCTGCCGCCTGGCTGCCGGCCCAAGCCGCAAAAGAAGGCATGGAAAAGTGCGCCGGTATCGTCAAGGCTGGTAAGAACGACTGTGGCGCGGCTAAGCATTCCTGCGCCGGACAATCTGTGAAAGATGGTAATGCTGCTGAGTGGATTTACGTCCCCACCGGTACTTGCGAGAAAATTGTCGGCGCCAAGGTCAAAGCGCCCGCCAAGAGCTGATCGATGCCAACCGCCCTTCAGGGCAAGTCGCCGCCAGCCTGCGACGCGCTCGCCGGCATGGGGCTGCGCTTTCCGCACTTTGCGGAATTCGAGCGCAGTTCGCCACCGGTTCAATTGTTGGAAGTTCACACCGAAAATCTTTGTGTTTTGAGTCTGCAGTTGCACCAACGGCTGGCGGCGCTGGTACAAGACCGCCAAATTTCTTTGCACGGCGTAGGGTTGTCGCTGGGGTCGGCCGATGGTCTCGATGATGGGCATTTGACCAAGGTGGCCGAGCAGGTCAGGCGCTATCAGCCATTGCTCGTGTCTGAGCATCTGGCCTGGAACCGTCTTGGCGGTACTTGCGTGCCCGATTTACTGCCTTTGCCCTTGACCCAAGAGGCGCTGGCCGTCGTGTGCGCCAACGTCCAGCGAACGCAAGAGGTACTTCAGCGCCCGATTGGGGTTGAGAACATTTCAGCCTATTTTGTCCCTGCGCAGCCCGAAATGGACGAAGCCTCGTTCATGAACGAGCTAGCCCGTCGCACCGGATGCAGCCTGCTGATCGACATCAACAACCTGCATGTCAATCAGTTGAACCACGGCCTCAGCGCCGAGGCCTTTATTGCGGCGCTGCAACCTGAGTATGTGTCTCAATGGCACTTGGGCGGCCCTTCGGAAGTTGCTGGCGCCTGGATAGACACGCATGCGAGCACGGTGCCGGAGCGTGTCTGGGCGCTCTATCAGTGGGCGACGCTATGCATCGGGCATCGACCCACGATCGTGGAGTGGGATCAAGACCTACCGCCGCTGGATGAACTGGTTCGGCTTGCACAGCGCGCCGAGCACACCATGACAACGGTATTGGAGACGGCCTGAAATGAATGCCGTTTCATTGCGCGACGAACAAGCCGGTTGGCTGAAGACGCTCAAAGCGCCAGACGACGCAGCGCATTTTTCCGGCTGTTTGACCGCCTGGTGTGCCGGTGTGCGCACACAGCGCGATGCGCTGGCCGTTTACATCAACAATGTGCGCTCCAATTTGATCCAGGCGTTATCGCTGACCTATCCCGTTACCAAGGCCCAAGCAGGGTCGGCATTATTTCACCGCGCAGTGCTGCTTGGGCTGCGATATAGCCCACCTGTCAGCGGTGACCTGGGCGACTACGGTGCCGCGCTGCCCGAGATGCTGGCGCGACTGTGCGCGGTGGTTTCCCGAAACGATGCTGCACAACTGATCGCACTGGCCGAGTTGGAATGGCAGCTGGACCAAATGCGGCGTGAACCGGAAGACACAGCCTGGTCACTGGCAGACGCCAGTGGCGTCGATTCAGCGCAGTGGCCCATGCTGCGCGTACGGCTGGCGCAGCCCTTTCGCCTTGTCCGTGTCGATGCTGCAGTGCTACCGGTGCTGAAAACCACGCAGGCACAGCTTGGCATCG
>JAOTTZ010000299.1 GCA_029864165.1 Burkholderiaceae bacterium | reverse complement strand
CGGCGCTTGCTCGGGCACTGGCACGTGCACTGTTTCAATGACCAAAGCGCAAGCAGTCACCGCCACCTTTGGCGGCGCGCCTTACACGTTATCGCTCACCAAGAGCGGCAACGGCAGTGGCAGCGTCACGTCAACACCTGCAGGACTGAGCTGCACCACCAGTTGTAGCGCGGCCATCAACAGCGGCACATCGGTGACGCTGACCGCAACGCCGGCGATAGGTTCACGTTTCGAAGGTTGGAGTGGCGCGTGCACGGGCTCCGGCGCCTGCACGGTGAGTATGACCACCGCACGCAGTGTGACCGCTAAGTTCTCTCTACAGAGCTATGCGATCACGGTCAGCAAAACCGGACCCGGGGCCGGCACGATCGTGTCGTCGCCCTCCGGCGTCAACTGCGGCAGCACCTGCAGCAGCACACGCCCCTACGGCAGCGTGTTGACCTTGAAACCTACCCCCGCTAAGGGTTCCCATTTTGCCGGCTGGAGCGGCGCTTGCAGCGGCACCGGTGCCTGCACGGTCACGGTAACTCAAGCTCGCAATGTCGGCGCCACATTCGCCCGCACGCCGCTGCCCTTGTCGGTGACGCGCACGGGTACCGGCATCGGTAGCGTCAGTTCGTCACCGGGTGGTATCGATTGCGGCGCGATCTGTAAGTATTCAATGCCTGCGGACACACCGGTCACACTCGTTCCGAGTGCAGCCGACGGTTCGTACTTCGCCGGCTGGCGCGGTTCCTGCACCGGTACCGGCGCCTGCACCGTGACGATGAGCGCTGCGCGCAGCGTGACCGCCGTGTTCACGCGCCACAACTACGTGCTGTCGGTCAGCAAGAGTGGCAACGGTAGCGTCACGTCATCGCCTGCCGGGATCAGTTGCGGAAGCGCCTGCAAAAAGACGCTGGCCAGTAACACGGTCGTGTCGTTGACTGCCAAGCCCGCGAAGGGTTGGGCGTTCACTGGGTGGAGCGGCGAGTGCAGCGGCACCAGCACTTGTACGGTTTCAATGACTTCAGCGCGCGGCGTCGCCGCGGCCTTCTCACCTATCTGACCCACGCCGCGGGCAGACCACGAAGAACCAAAGCACGCCGTTCTACTTTGAAGGGTCGGTCAAACGCCCCATGACCAGGATAGCGCCTGATCGGTTATCTCTGATCAGGAACACAAACGGATGATCGGCACGGAATATGATGGGTAGCGCATCCAATGAGATGGATTTTGCTATTGCCACCGACGTTGCCGCGGCCGCTTCGGATCCTTGCTCGTTAACGTCGACAAAAGCTTTGTGAATCACGTTGTCTAGATACAAATTCCCCTCGTGTTGCATCTGCTCGCGGGGCGCGATGCCGCTGAAATCCGCAAGTTCTGGATCAAACGGCTGCTTCATTCCCAGCGCTTGCAAGCTATCTGAGAGCTGAAACGTCGCTTCTATTTTGAACTTTGGCAGCGTCACGGTGACTTCAGATGGCTGTGTCAACTGGTTGAGCCACTGTTGCAACTTGGCTGGACTTAGAGACTGTTCCAAGTTTGGCATGCCATCCGAGGCATTGGGTAGCAATACGACCATTGACAATTCACCGCCCTTATAGGGCAGTTCCAGCGCTTGGAACGTACCGCCGTCGAGGTAATTGAACTTAGCCGTGCGCTGCATCAGCGGTGTCTTTGCCCTTGACCCGACGGCCACCTGAAACTCTTCGACACGGGTTGCTTCTTTGTTGAACGGTAGCTTCCAATCGCCCTTGAAGTAAATCGCGTTGGTCAACATAATGCGCGTTGCAGGCTTTATCGTTCCGGGCTGAAGCATGTCTTTGATCTTATGTTGCGTCTGCGACTCGACCCACTGGTTGATGGTCAAGCGCGCCGCTTCGGCCGCATTCGTGAAATCCGCTTCGTGCAACCCAGCGCCGTAGTGGCTACTGGTAAGCGCCAGAAATTCATCGATCAACGTGTAGCCTTGTTGAATCCAAACCGCGTTGGCCAATCGCAGCTGGTAGCCATCATGTTGCGCGTTGAGTCCGCGTTGCAGCGCACCCATCGCCGGATGCAGCTTGTCGGCTGGCAAGGTGAAGTGCAATGTATTTGCAATCTCGTCAGCCGTCGCGCCTTTTGCGCCGGCATAGGTCATGGCCAGCGCTGTAGAAATACTCGCAGGCGCAAAAAACAGATTTCCACTTTGACTTCTTAGCTGGCCGTACAGCTCCACAGCAAAAGCGTTGTTGCCAATGACGGCCACTTGTTGAGGGTCTAGCACCGCCACCGGTGGCGGTGCCGACACAGCGCCCAGCGGCAAAAGACACGCCAAAGCAAATAACGATGTCAGCCGCCTCATGAGCATCACCCTTAGAAACAAAGAATCCACAAAAAATCCCCACACAGCCATCGTGATTCCCGCTGGTCGTGAACTTCGACATACGTTGCGTCAAGGGCAGACCAGACCCACCACAGAAGGCAGCCTCTGCGTCGGTCGCGTCGCATCGAGTGACCGATGGACCTAGCCAGTTTGCGTTGTACTCGGGAGCAATAAACAAATACTACTGGCAGTTGAGGGCCGTCTTTCGTCTCACGAGCTCAGGGTTGTAAGGACCCAACGACAGCTGCAGCAGCAGCTTTGCGCATTCTTCTGACGAAGAAGTAACTGGCCAAGGCGTGGATGTTTGTACAGGAACAGACGGTGTAGGCTTTGGCTTGAAGTCGTCAACAGCTGTACTCGTCGTCGATTCATTCACGCTCCCGCTGGGCACTAGCACAGTAGGCGATGCTTGCGGGCCTGTGGAAGGCAGGTGAAAGTAAAAATCTCCGACTACCTGGTCATAGAGCGCGGGTACTTGTTCGTGCCCGACTGTTTGGGCAAGGCGCACAACTTCCTCGCGAACACTGCGCACCACACGATCTACCGGCACGCCGGGTCGTTGCATCTCCTTCAAAAAGACACGGGTGAACAGCCCATTGGACTCACGGTCCATTTGTCCAAGCCGGTCCAGCGCCTGCTGTCCCGCCCCAGCGGAGTAGATGACCATTTGTCCAGTTGCCGCCGTCGTGGGTGCGAGGCCACGCCCGCCGATCGCGCGCCCGGTACCTCGAAACGGGTTGTTGCGGCACGCGTCGATAATGGCAAGAAAGAACTTCGCCTTCTGCTCTCGCATGTCCTGAAGCACACGATGCAAGTGCATGGCATCGTCCCTGACCTGATCCGTGCTCTCGCTAGAAATGTCCACCGGCAAAAGATAATTGGCAGCGCCGAACTGAACGCCGTGGCCCGAGAAAAAAAATACAGCCTCGTCGCCACCGTTAACCTGTAGTTTGAATTGCCGAAACGCTTTTTGCATCTCTTTCTGAGTTGCGTTCAGCCGCAGCGTGACCACATAGCCGAATTCTTTAAACGCACTCGCCATCGAGGTCGCATCGGCCACGGCGTTTCGCAGAGGAGGGACTTTGTTGTAGGCGTCGTTTCCAATCACAAGCGCCCAACGCCTTGCGCCCGCCGTCGGTTTGACCGCGAGCTCACGTCCTTGGGAGTAGATATACCC